>NZ_CBFIHX010000126.1:0-10080 GCF_965662505.1 Pseudomaricurvus sp.
AACTGAAAGACAGCGATCAGCGCTACGCCTATGCTCTGAAAGCCTCAAAAGATGGCCTGTGGGACTGGAATCTTCACACTAACGAGGCATTTTTCAGCCCCAGCTATCTGCACATGCTGGGCTATCAAGAGGATGAGCTGGAGACCACTCTCAGTACCTTTTTGAAAGTACTGATGTACCCCGAGGACATCCCCTACCTGGACAATATTGCCACCGAGTCCCTGCAATCACCGGATAAACCAGTGCAGTGTGAATACCGCATGCGGCACAAAGACGGACACATTGTCTGGGTCTATACGCGCGCCATTTTTGTAGATTTTGACGAACAGGGTACGCCGCTTCGGGCTGTGGGCGTCAACGCCGACATCACTCAGTTCAAAAAGGCTCAGGAGGAGCTGCGTCAGGCGCAATTGGAAGCCGTGAGCGCCAACCAGACGAAAACTGAATTCCTCACTCGTATGAGTCACGAGATTCGCACCCCCATGAACGCGATCATCGGTATGGGGCACCTGCTCAAGGACACTCCACTGGACAACTCACAGCAAAACTATCTGGGCAGCATCAATACCTCAGCTCGCAGCCTGCTGCACACCATCGACGAGATTCTCGATTTCTCGAAACTGGAATCCGGCACTTATCTGCTCGAAAACCGACACATTGATCTGGAACACCTCTATGAGCAGCTGGCACAGACTCACGCCAGTTGCGCCGAAGAAAAAGGCATAGAGATCATCTTCGATACCGATCCGTCCATGCCCCGGTTTGTCAAAGGCGATGCCCGACGGTTACAACAAATCCTTAACAACTTGCTCGACAATGCAATCAAATTCACCGAACAGGGCGATATTTCGCTGACCGCCCGTAAAAAATCGCAGCTGCAGAAAAGTGTCGAGCTGGAGTTTACCGTCACCGACAGCGGAATCGGCATTGCCCCCAGTGCACTGCAATCCATGTTCACACCTTTTACCCAAGCCGACGGATCCACTTCTCGCCGCGCCGGTGGTACCGGCCTGGGACTGACCATCTGCCACTACCTGATTCAGCAAATGGGAGGCACACTGACAGCCACCAGTGAAGAAGGGGTGGGCAGCAGCTTTACCTTCTCGGTACACTTTGAGCGCAGCCAGGTTGGCGAGCAGCCCATGCGACCGCAACCTGAGCGCTATCACAACCTGCGTACTCTGATCGTCGACGACCACCCCAGCGCACTGGCGATTCTGGAGAACACGTCCAAGACTCTGAATCTGCAGGTGCACACCGCCTGCAGCGCCACCGAGGCGATCAACAAGGTCCGGCAGGCAGATCAAAACGGCAGTTCATATGAGCTCATGCTGATCGATTTCAGCATGCCCGACATCAATGGCGTACAGACCTGCAACCTGATCCAGAAAACGCCAGACATCCTGCAGAAACCGAAAATGCTGTTGATCTCCAGTTACAGCCAGCAGGATATTGCCAGCCAGTGCCACCAGGCCAGCATTCCGCTGGAGAACGTCTGCGGCTTTATCAGCAAACCCGCGACACCTTCGCGTATTTTCGACGCCATTGCCCAGGCGTTCGGCGAAGATCTGTTCGAGCAATCACCCGAATTGAGTGCTGACGAAGCCGATCAGCGGCTCAGTGGCGCCCACGTACTGCTGGCGGAAGACAATCTGGTCAACCAGAAAGTCGCCATTGGCATCCTCAAGAAGAAAGATGTATCAGTCACTGTCGCCGGTAATGGACAGGAGGCTCTCGACGCCCTAAACCAGCACGAGCCCGGAACCTTCGACGCGGTATTGATGGACATGGAGATGCCCGAAGTGGACGGCTATGATGCCACTCGACGGATACGCAGCGGGCAATGCTGCCCTGACATTCCTATCATCGCCATGACCGCCCACGCTCTGGACGGAGATCGAGAACGCTGCCTCGATACCGGCATGGACGACTACATCACCAAACCGGTCAATCCGGACCTTCTGTACAGAACTCTGGCCCGATAACTGGAACAAAAACTGAGACTCTGAAGCCGTCACTCTGAAACACTTCATACATGCCCGGATCAGCTGCCAGCAGGGGATTTAACCGCTGGCACGCCCACACCTTCCACCGGTATACTTACCGGCTATTTACCCGTTTTTAGCGAGATCAATCACCTAAAAGCGAACCTGGACCAAAATACGCCCTGAAACCATGGGCTCCGGAGACCCGATGCGACTTTTTTCCCTGATACTGGCTACCGCTCTTTTAACGTTTGGACTGGCAGGCTGTGGTCAGAAAGGCCCGTTGTATTTACCTCAGCCTGAAGCGGCCGAGCAGCAGGCAGCGCCCGAGCAACCTGCTGAGCCCGCAGCGAGTGCAACACCCACCGAGTAAGTGCGGACATGTTTCAACGCCCACCGGGCCACACAACATTTTAGAGCGACGTTTACAGAACAACGTTTTCAGAATTAGAGAATTCCATGCAAGATTTTACCGAACGCGACGGCCAGCTGTTTGCCGAACAAGTGCCCCTCAGCCAGTTGGCTGAACAGTACGGCACACCTCTTTATGTTTACAGTCGTGCGGCCTTCAGCCGTCACTACCTGGATTATGCCAAAGCGCTGGGCGATCATCCGGGTATGATCTGCTACGCCGTCAAGGCCAACTCCAACATCGCGGTACTCAATGTGCTGGCACAACTGGGTGCGGGTTTTGACATCGTTTCTGAAGGTGAGCTGGAGCGTGTTCTGCTGGCTGGCGGCGATCCCGCTCGCGTGGTTTTCTCCGGCGTGGGCAAAACCCCCGCTGAAATGCGCCGCGCCCTGGAAGTGGGTGTTCACTGCTTTAACGTCGAATCCGAAGCCGAGGTGGACGTACTGGCCGCCGTTGCCGCAGATATGAATGCAGTGGCCCGGGTTTCCCTGCGTGTGAATCCCGACGTGGACGCCAACACCCATCCATACATCTCCACCGGTCTGAAAGAAAACAAGTTCGGTATCGACATCGCCGAAGCGCCACGGGTCTACGCCCATGCCAATCAGCTGGACTCACTGAATGTGGTGGGCATCGACTGCCACATCGGCTCCCAGCTGACCGAGCTGTCGCCGTTTGTGGACGCGCTGGATCGCGTGTTACAGCTGGTAGACCAATTGGCAAATCTGGGCATCACCATTGAACATCTGGATCTTGGCGGCGGCCTGGGCGTCACCTATAAAGACGAACAGCCACCGGCGGTTGCGGATTACATGCAAGCGATCAAAGACCGCCTGGGCAATCGTCCGCTGTCGCTGATCTTTGAGCCAGGTCGCTCGATCGCCGCCAATGCCGGCGTATTGCTGACGAAAGTGGAATATCTGAAACCCACGCCCCACAAGAACTTCGCCATCATTGATGCCGCCATGAACGACAACATCCGCCCGTCGCTGTATCAGGCCTGGCAGGAAATTCGCCCTTTGCAGGTGCGCGAAGGCGACACCCAACACTGGGATTTGGTCGGTCCGGTGTGTGAAACCGGCGATTTTCTGGGTAAAGACCGCTCACTGAACCTGGCCACCGGCGACTATCTGGCGGTCATGTCGTGTGGCGCCTATGGTTTCACCATGAGCTCCAATTACAACAGCCGTCCACGCGCCGCAGAAATTATGGTCGATGGCGACCAGGCCAGTGTCGTACGAGCTCGCGAAACGATCGCCAGCCTCACTCAGGGTGAAACTCTGCTCGACGCACCGACTGAATCATAAGGATCGACACCCCGTGAGATTACGTTTTACCAAAATGCACGGTCTCGGCAACGACTTTATCGTGCTCGACGGCATCAGCCAGCGCATCCGTCTGAGCGATGATAAAATCCGCCGTCTGGCTGACCGGCGCTTTGGCGTGGGTTGCGATCAGCTACTGATTGTCGAAGTCCCGCAGAACCCCGATGTCGATTTCCGTTATCGCATTTTTAATGCCGACGGCTCCGAGGTGGAAAACTGCGGCAACGGCGCACGTTGCTTTGCCCGCTTTGTGCTCGACCGCAAACTGACCGGCAAGCGCACCATCGTGGTGGAAACCGCCAACGGCATTATGACTCTGCGCGTGCTCGACAATGACGATGTCCAGGTGGATATGGGGGCGCCGCGTCTGGCGCCTGCCGACTTGCCCTTTACCGCCAGCGAACAGGCTGTGACCTACCCGCTACCTCTGAAGGACACCACGCTGGAAATCAGTGCCGTATCCATGGGCAACCCGCATGCCGTCACTGTGGTGGAAGACGTGAAAAGCGCACCGGTGGAACTCTGGGGGCCTCAAGTCGAAGCCCACGAGCAGTTTCCGCGTCGGGTAAACGCCGGTTTTATGGAAATTATTTCCCGCAACGAAATCAATCTGCGGGTGTATGAACGCGGCAGTGGCGAAACCCTGGCCTGCGGCACCGGCGCCTGCGCGGCGATGGTGGCGGGACGCTTGCGCAACCTGTTAGACTCCAAAGTTACAGTGAATCTGCCCGGCGGTAGCCTGACCATAGAATGGCAGGGGGAAGGTCAGCCGGTGCTGATGTCAGGCCCGGCAACTCATGTATTCCACGGTCAGGTCAAAGTCTAAGCAGGCAAGGCGAATTAAGGTCAACAACATCATCTTAAGGTCCACCACACAACCGGGGTCAAACACCGTACATGAGCGAGCAAACAGTTAGTGATACCGAGAAAGCCATCACCGAAGACCAGGTGACCAAATACCTCCGTAAACACCCTGATTTCTTTGTCAAACAACCCGGATTACTGGCTGACCTGCGATTGCCGCATGAAAGCGGTCAGGCCATCTCGCTGGTGGAGCGACAGGTGTCTATTTTGCGCGAGCGCAACATGGACATGCGTCACCGCCTCAGCAAGCTGCTCGATAACGCCCGCGACAACGACCGTCTGTTCGACAAAACCAAGCGTCTGGTACTGGCGCTTCTGGAAGGCAAAACCCTCACCGACACCATCGATTCGCTGTTTTACAGCTTCGATAACGAATTCAAAATTCACTACACCTCGCTGATCCTGTTTGGCGACAACGACAACCTGTCAGCCGGTAAGGCACGGGTAGAACCCCTGAGCAAAGCCCGCGAGAGCATTGCTCAGGTACTGAAGAACAGCCGCCCCCTGTGCGGCACCCTGTCTCCGGAAGAGATCAAATATCTGTTTCCCAAGCACGCGGAAAGCGTCGGCTCGATAGCTCTGGTGCCACTGATTCACGGCAACACTTTCGGCGTGTTGGCCATTGCCAATCGCGACCCCGGCTACTACCGTTCCAGCATGGGCACCCTGTTCCTCAGCTACATTGGCGAAGTTCTGAACCGCCGCTTGCCCCAGTTTTTGCCTCGCTAAGCCCCAGTTTTTGCCTCGCTAAGCCTCAGTTTTTGCCTCGCTAAGATAGGCACCGAATCAACAGAAGCGAGCGCCGCAAAGACAAAACCGACCGCAAGGAGAGATAAGCCCCGTGACCGATGCCACACCAGAGCTCAGCCGGGCAATCTCAGGTTTTGAGGAACATCTGCGTTTCGAAAAACGCCTGTCAAAACACACGCTGGAAGCCTACCAGCGAGACTTGCACCGACTGCGAGACTTCTGCCAGCACACTGGCGTGGCCATGACCGACCTGCGCCACTTTCACATCCGCCAGTGTCTCGCCCAGTTACACCGCCAGAATCTCAAACCCCGCAGCCTGCAGCGCTGGCTCTCAGCGGTTCGCACATTCTTTCAATACTGCCTGAAGCACAAGCTGGTCACACTCAACCCCTGCACCGGATTGCAGGCACCCAAAGCCGATAAACCACTGCCCAAAGCGCTGGATGTGGATCAGGCATTCCGTTTTGTGGAAGTCAAAGGTCAGGATTTTATGGCCATGCGCGATCGCGCCTGCCTGGAGCTGTTCTATTCTTCGGGGCTGCGTCTGGGTGAGCTGGTGTCACTGAACTGGTCGGATGTGGACCTCAGACAGGCACAACTGCGAGTCACCGGTAAAGGCAGCAAAACCCGCGAGCTGCCGGTCGGTCGTCAGGCCATCGACGCGCTCAAAGCCTGGCATCAAACACAGATTGAAGCCTGCGGAGAAGACACCACGGCGATCTTCACATCGCGCAAGGGGCAACGGCTCAATCCGCGCTCCGTGCAGGCGCGCTTCGAGAAGCTCAGCATGACTCAGGGTGTCGACCAACCGATTCACCCCCACATGCTGCGCCATTCCTTTGCCAGTCATCTGCTGGAATCCAGTGGAGATCTTCGCGCAGTACAGGAGCTGCTGGGGCACGCCAACCTGTCAACCACTCAGGTGTATACCCACCTGGACTTTCAGCACTTGGCCAAGGTCTATGACAACGCGCACCCACGTGCCAAAAGCCGTACCGAGCCTGACCCACACCAGCCGCCACTGACCGACGACCTGACGCCAGAATAGCTAGCACAGGTCGTAAACAGCGATCCTGATTAGATAGGCCGACTGCAATAATTATTGCTTGGCCTTTGAGGTGGATCGGATGTGGTATTGGGATCCACTCGCTGAATTTGTCCACCACGCGCCAGGAAAGCTTCCACCTCTGACTGTAATTGATCCCGCAATCTTTTACGGGAATCTACGGTGTGATCTTCGAGCCGCTCTTCGCGGTCGTCACGGTCTTCCAAAACGTCTTGATTCATATAAAAACCTGCTATCGGTTGTCACATTGCAATCAATGTTAGTCAATGTCGGCTTTTTCAGAGTCCGTTGCGATCTCTTAACAAGGTTCACAAAAGAACTCATGCCGCCTCTCATCAGAGCGTTCTGTGACGTCCCTGAACGCTGTATTTATAGTTCAAGTTCAATTCGTTTGACCACCTTCATTTGATGAAGTTTTTAGTCTTTTTTGCTCTAGAATATGCGACTATCTTTAACAGATAGTAATTACTTTGTTGTGGGGAAGCATGAATCAGGACGACGCCGAATCGCACCGCTATCTGACTTTTTTCTGTCATCTTAAAACCCTCTCAGTTCAGCCTCCGAGAGTGTTGATCAGCGCTTGCCTGGCCGGTGAAAATGTCCGCTATGACGGCAAGGAAAAAAGTCTGGGGAAGGCCCTGCCACAACTGACCGAGATGGTGGAATTGGTGCAGCACTGTCCGGAAATGGATGCGGGCATGGGCGTGCCTCGGGCGCCAATCCAATGGCTACAGACCACGACGGGAGAGCAGCAGCTGCAATGGGTCAACCGCCCCGGACAAACCCCGGAATACCCACTGCAAGAAAAGGCTGAGCAGTGGTGTCGCCAACACCCGGATCTGGACGCAGCCATCCTCAAGGCACGCTCCCCCAGCTGCGGCAAGGGAACAACACCTCTGCTCAATGAACAAGGTGACGTAGTGCAGTTTATTGACGGGCTGTTTGTCACCCAGCTGAAACGCAGCCATCGGCAGCTGCCCATTGTGGATGAAGCTTATTTTAGCCAGGACAGCGATCTTGCCTGGTTCGTGGCCGGCCTATATCTGCAAACTGCCACCTGTGAGATGTCGAAAACCCTGCGACAGCCACTGCAATGGTCTGGCGATCTCATGCAGTTTCTGACAACACCGGCAAACCAGCGCGCGGACAGACTACAAACACTGACCGCCCAGCTTAGGGCCGGTTGACACTAAATAGCAGGCGAAAAAAAAGCCGGCAATGCCGGCTTTCAGTGAACGGTGCGGACGGTTATACCGCCTCGCTGCCCGTTTCACCGGTGCGAATCCGGATGATCTCATCAATCGTGGTGATGAAGATCTTACCGTCGCCAATCTTGCCAGTCTGAGCCGCTTTGGTGATCGCTTCTACAGCCTGATCAACCATGGGCTCATCCACTGCCAGCTCCAGCTTAACCTTGGGCAAAAAATCAACAACGTATTCAGCGCCACGGTAGAGTTCAGTATGGCCCTTTTGACGACCAAAGCCTTTCACCTCGGTCACCGTCATACCCTGTACGCCAACCTCGGACAACGCGACGCGCACATCGTCCAGTTTGAAAGGTTTAATGACAGCCGTGATCAATTTCATCGATGTATTCCTTCTTAATATTATGGCTTGATGTTGTGATTAGCAGACCAGCGAACGGCTCGGGTTAATGGCCAAACCCCGCTAACTGTCTGATCAAGAACATCAAAATTATGACAGCATTTATTGTGCAGTACGTATATAAAAGTTGTTCGTGCACCTACATTACCATGTCTGCCCGCAGAAAAGCGACCCTGTTTACCCCTCCAGCGGTGCCTCTGCTTGCCCTGATCTGCAATCGGTCACACAGACAAAAACAGCAGACATAAAAAAGCCCGGTCACTTTTCAGTAACCGGGCTTCGAGTCCTAGTCAGTCAAATAATCTCTCTGGAGAGAATTACTTGCTGCTGGTGAACTCTGGGTAAGCTTCCATACCACACTCAACCAGATCCACACCGCTGAACTCTTCTTCTTCAGAGACACGGATGCCCATCACAGCTTTCAGGATGCCCCAAACGATCAGGCTGGTTACGAATACCCAAACGAAGATGGTAGCAGCACCGATCAGCTGACCGGAGAAAGATGAACCGTCGTTAGTCATAGGTACCAGCAACAGACCCAACAGACCGACAACACCGTGAACAGAGATGGCACCAACAGGATCATCAATTTTCAGTTTGTCCAGAGTCAGGATGCTGAAGACAACCAGTACGCCACCCAGACCACCGAACAGAGTCGCTTGCAGAGCTGATGGAGTAGAAGGCTCAGCAGTGATCGCAACCAGACCAGCCAGAGCACCGTTCAGCGCCATGGTCAGATCGGCTTTGCCGAACAGGATGCGAGCAACGATCAGAGCAGCGATCAGACCACCGGCCGCCGCAGCGTTGGTGTTCATGAATACGATCGCAACAGAGTTGGCAGATTCAACAGACGCAGTCGCCAGTACGGAACCACCGTTGAAACCGAACCAACCCAACCACAGGATGAAGGTACCCAGGGTTGCCAGAGGCAGGTTTGCACCAGGGAAAGCGTGAACTTCACCGTTTGAACCGTATTTACCCTTACGGGCACCCAGCAGCAGAACACCTGCCAGAGCCGCAGCAGCACCAGCCATGTGAACAATACCGGAACCAGCGAAGTCAGAGAAACCCAGGTCACCCAGAGTGTACATGCCGAAAACAGAGCTTCCGCCCCAAGTCCAGGCACCTTCCATTGGGTAGATGAAACCAGTCATCACAACCGCAAAGGCCATGAAAGCCCACAGCTTCATACGCTCAGCAACGGCACCCGATACGATGGACATAGCAGTTGCTACGAACACGACCTGGAAGAAGAAGTCAGCTGAAGGCGCGTAGGTCGCAGGGTCATCAGCACCAGCAACACCATCTGCAGCAATACCAGACAGGAACAGATCGCCGCCGTACATCAGGTGGTAACCGCAAATCATGTACATAGTACAGGCTACCGCGTACAGCGCGACGTTCTTGGTCAGAATTTCAGTTGTATTTTTAGAGCGGACCAGACCCGCTTCCAGCATGGCGAAACCGGCCGCCATCCACATTACCAGTGCACCGCACACCAAGAAATAAAAGGTGTCCAAGGCGTACTGCAATTCGAAAATTGAGTTTTCCATTGCGTTTCTCCGGGAGAGTTTTAACGTTTATCGTTTGAGCATTACGGGACAAGCCCGCTTATAGTGCTTTTATTCAGAGTCTCAACGGTTCAGAGCGTCAACTCAGATAAAAACATAAGTGCTTCGATTACAGCGCGTCGTTACCGGTTTCACCGGTGCGGATACGAATAACCTGCTCCAAAGCCGAGACGAAGATTTTACCGTCGCCAATTTTGCCGCTGTGCGCTGCCTTGCTGACGGCTTCCACAACGGTATCTACCTGATCGTCACCCACGGCAACTTCCAGTTTGGTTTTTGGTAGAAAATCCACCACGTACTCAGCACCACGGTACAATTCCGTGTGACCTTTCTGACGACCAAAGCCTTTTACTTCAGTCACGGTAATCCCCTGAACGCCAATATCTGACAGCGCTTCACGAACCGCGTCCAGCATAAAAGGCTTGATGATTGCTGTTACCAGTTTCATTGTTGAGCTCCTTTAATGACGCGCCGACGCGCCGCAAAGATAAAAGTGCCGGGC
>NZ_CBFIHX010000127.1:0-9551 GCF_965662505.1 Pseudomaricurvus sp.
GATCGCTGTTCGGAGATTTACGGGAGCAACCTCTCAAATTACTGGTGATGTCGGCAACCCTGGATGGTCAGCAGGTCAGTGAATATTTAGATGGAGCACCGGTAGTTCGCAGTGAAGGGAAAATGTTCCCGGTGGCAATTCGATACGGTACGCCGTATCGCTACGGTGAGAGGATTGTGGAGCGAACAGTTGCCACAGTGGTTCAGGCTCTCGGTGAAGAGTCGGGCAGTATTTTGGTGTTTTTGCCGGGGCAGGGCGAAATTCGGCAGGTTCATCAACAATTGCAGGCAAAGCTGCAGGATCAGTTGGGTGATAGCCCCCAAATATTGCTTTGTCCTCTGTATGGCGATTTGAGCCTGGCCGATCAACGACGGGCGATTGAACCCTGTCGCGACGGCGAGCGGAAAGTCGTCATCGCGACCAGTATTGCAGAAACCAGTCTGACGATTGAAGGCGTTCGTGTGGTGGTAGATTCAGGGCTCAGTCGTCTGCCGGCTTTCGATCCCAATACCGGTATGACCCGACTCACCACTCAACGAGTCTCAAAAGCCTCAGCGACACAGCGTTGTGGTCGAGCGGGCCGCTTGGAAGAGGGCGTTTGCTACCGTTTGTGGTCAGAGAGCCAGCAGAACGAACTGGCGGCATTTACCCCTCCCGAGATTCAGCAGGCCGATCTGGCGCCGCTGGCATTGCAGTTGTTGAATTGGGGAGTGAGTGATCTCTCTGAATTGAACTGGCTGGAACCGCCAGCCCTGGCACCGTATCAGCAAGCCCTTGAGCTACTGCAACAGTTGGGCGCGTCGGAACAGGTCGCCGGAACCTGTCAGTGGCGTGTGACAGGAATGGGGGAGGCTATGTTGAGATTGCCGGCTCACCCTCGTTTGGCGCACTTGATGATCAAGGCCAGGCTCCTTGGACGGAGTCGGCTGGGTTGTGAGCTGGCGGCACTGTTGTCTGAGCGGGATGTGGTGTCAGAACGGAATGGGGTGAAGTCCGTTGGTGCCGATCTTCAGTTGCGGCTGGATTTGTTGCGCGGGGATCGTACCGCTGATCGTGCACAGAAAGGTATCCTGTCGAGATTGAAAAAGCAGCAAGGTCAGTTTGAGCGTTTGCTTAAAGCTATCTCGTTGGATGCATCAGATTCTCCTGTAGAACCGTCAGAAAGTATGAGCGATGAAGCGAGTGTGGGTGTTCTGCTGGCATTTGCTTATCCAGATCGTATTGCCCGGCAGCGCAGTGGTAATCGGTTAAGTTATCAACTTAGCAATGGCCGCTCTGCAGATTTTTTAGAACAGGATGCACTTGGTAAAGAAGAATGGTTGGTTGTTGCCTCAGTGGGAGGCCAGCAGGGGCGCAGTAGTGATCGTATTTTTCTCGCCGCAGCTCTGAATTTTGAGAGGTTAAACCACTGCTTTGCGGATCAGATAGAGGACGTCGTCTGCGTGGAGTGGGACGAGCGGGCAGAAAAGCTCCGTGCGGAAAAGCAACGAAAGCTGGGTAAGTTGCTACTTGAGCAAAAGACACTGGAGTCCATCTCTGATGAGGAGCGTAAGCAAGCGCTGCTGGGATTGGTACAAAAACGAGGGCTGAACTTGTTTGATTGGCCTGACGAACTGATGCAGTGGCGAGCGAGGGTTGAGTTACTTCGTGTGAACTGTACAGATGGTCCAAACCCGTGGCCGGATGTCAGCGAAACGGGTTTGTTGCAAAACTTGTCAGGGTGGCTGGAGCCCTATTTAACAACCTCTGTGGTTAAAAAGATTACCAAGCTCAACCATTTTAAATCGTTGGATACCGCTACGATGCTACAGGGGCTGCTGCCCTGGCCATTGCCACAAACCCTCGACGAATTAGCGCCAAAGCGCTGGGCCGTACCTTCCGGTTCACGTATTGCCATTGACTACACACAAAACCCACCGGTCTTGGCTGTCAAATTACAGGAGATGTTTGGTTGCGTGTCATCGCCGTCAGTTGCTCAGGGCAGGGTAGCTTTGATGGTGCACCTGTTGTCTCCGGCAAAGCGTCCTCTGCAGGTAACTCAAGATTTGGCGGGGTTCTGGCAGGGCAGTTATCAGGACGTCAAAAAAGAAATGAAAGGACGGTATCCGAAACATCCGTGGCCGGATAATCCGTTGGAGGCGATCGCTACGGCGAAAACCAAAGCCAAAATGTAGCCTTGGTCGTTCGGGTTCTGTGTAACGGCTTATTTGTAGAGCTTTGCACGCCCATCCGGTTGGGTTTTAAAACGCCTGTGCGTCCACATATATTGGGTGGGAGCGATGCGGATACAGTCTTCAATGGCTTTATTGATCAGTGTTGCATCGACGGTATCGTCTCCGCTGGGGAAGCCTTCTGGCGGAGCGCGGAATGTCAGGTGATATTTTTCGGAATCGTTATCCCGATAGCAGGACAGCAGCACTACGGGTGATTGATTAAATTTGACCAGTCGGGTGGTTGCGGTAATCGTTGCAGCGTTGACGCCAAAAAATGGGGCGAATACGGAATGATCTCTGCCATAATCCTGATCGGGTGGATACCAGACAACCTCGTTTTTTTTCAGTGCTCGGGCAATTCCGCGCATATCAGATCGTTTGATAATGCCCTTCATAAAGCTCATGCGGCCATCGATGATGTATTTGTCCATCAAGGGATTGTTGTTGGGCCGATAGATTGCGTAAGGGCTGCAGGCCTGCGCGGTAAGTGCTCCACCCATATCCAGATGGCTATAATGCGCCCCAAGCAGTAGGACACCGCGTTGCTGATCCTGAGCCGCTTTGAGAACATCCAGCCCCTCAATCACAACCTTATCCCGTAGCGTTTCTGCGGAATATCGGTAAGCGTTACTGGTTTCCACCAAACCTAGAGCGTTATTAAAAAAGACTTCTTTGATTTTCTGCTGACGTGTGGCGTCGTCCCATTCGGGGAAACACAGCTGTAAATTGACATCGACAATGTGACGGCGACGGCTTGCAAACATCATCAGCAGCCGTCCAAGTCCCCGCGCAATAAGGGTTTGCAGACTCCAGGGCAGCAGCGACCAGATATTCAAAAACAGAATTGCCAGCCAGGTGGGCCAATAGCGAGGAGCGTAGTAATTGGGTGTGGGGCTATCGTGTTTGGGCATGACGAGGAATCGGCTCACAGGTGATGGTATCTTGGTTGGCCTTCTCTTAGGGAGTTACGCCAAAGCGAGCGGAGTATAACAGAGTGAGAAGCCTGAATTGAATCGTCGATCATCGGCTTAAGACGGGGCACAGAGCAAGTTGCGGAGCTTTCGGCGTTCAGGGCGTGTTTGCAGAGGAAAGTAGCACGTACTAAAACGGTGAAAGCAGCACGTACTATTACGGTCATCTGGCAAGTCGAACACACCGCCGGACTCTACCGTGCGGTGTGTCTGATAACCGGGTTCAGCCAACGAACGTCACTGAAGCTTCCAGTGGTTCACGGTCTGTACGGGCACGGTTTACATCTGCAGACTCATCGGCATAGCCGAAGGACATGCCGAACAGGATGCCGCGCTCTTCCGGCAGGTCCAGCATGTCACGGACCGGATCCGGGAATTGGCCTAAAGCGCCTTGCATGCAGCTGGCCAGACCGTGTTCTGCCAAAAGCAGAGACAGTGTTTGAGCGTAGATGCCGATGTCTACAGCACCCATGATGTTGAGGTATTTGTCCATGGTGAAGAAAACTGCGTGCGGAGCATCGAAAAATGACCAGTTGCGAGCCATAGCAATCTGACGGCCTTGTTTGTCGCTGCGTTCGATACCCATGGCGCTGTAGAGGGCATTTGCCGCGCCAAATTGTCTGTCTCTGTGAGCACCTTCGTAGCGCACTTCCCAGTCAAAATCCGGGTTGGGGGCTTTACCGCTCATAATCGCGGTGAGCAGTTTGTCTTTGAGTTGATCTTTTTTGTCGCCAGAAACCACGTAGGTCTGCCAAGGCTGCACGTTGCAGTTGGAGGGGGATTGTTGGGCCTCGGTAAAGATGGTTTTCAGAAGTTCTTCCGGTACTGGCTTGTCCAGGAAGGCGCGGGTTGATACCCGGCTGTTTAAAGCGTCAACAACAGACATGTAGATTCTCTCTTAAAAGGTGGGTTTTCTTGTCAGTCCCTGACTATTACAGGTTTTTTGAGTAGGGGAAAGCCCTTAAAGCGACACTTTTAAGGGCATTTCTGCCCACAGGCATAGGTGAGTGGTTGTTTTGAGGCGGGACCGTGTGACAGCTAGAGTTCGGGTGTTGGCTGCTGTACAATTCGCGGCTGAATTTTTGCCTGCCAAACTTTCCGAATCTGGCTTTCTGTTATCGAACGACAGAAACTGTATCTACTGTATTTGACGACGAAAAAGGGTTTTCATGGAAATCGCCCCATTAGTAAATGCTTTAAAAGACCTTAAGGAGCGCACCGACGTTCTTAGGGGGTATCTTTGACTACGCTCACAAGAAAGAGCGTTTAACCGAAGTCGAGCTGGAGCTGGCCGAGCCCAGTGTCTGGGATAAGCCTGAACGCGCTCAAGAATTGGGGCGTGAGAGATCCAGTCTGGAAGATGTGGTTAAAACCATCGAAGATCTGGATCAAGGCGTCGAGGACAGCCGAGAGCTGCTGGACATGGCGGTAGAAGAAGATGATGCCGACAGCGTGGCAGAGGTTGAGGCTGAGATTGAAACTCTCAATGCCCATCTCGGGAAGCTCGAATTTCGCCGTATGTTCTCTGGCGAAATGGATCCGAATAATGCCTTCGTGGAGATCCAGTCTGGTTCGGGCGGTACAGAAGCTCAGGATTGGGCAGAAATGGTATTGCGTATGTACTTGCGCTGGGGCGAAGCCAAAGGCTTTAAAACCACGCTGGAAGAGGCCTCTGCCGGTGAAGTGGCGGGTATTAAGAGTGCCACCATCCGTTTTGAAGGTGAATACGCCTTTGGCTGGTTAAGAACCGAGACTGGTGTTCATCGTCTGGTGCGCAAGTCGCCGTTTGACTCCGGCAATCGCCGTCACACCTCTTTCTGTTCGGTATTTGTGTCGCCGGAAATTGATGAAAATATCGAGATCGATATCAATCCTTCCGATGTTCGTACCGATACTTACCGCGCATCCGGTGCGGGTGGTCAGCACGTGAACAAAACGGATTCCGCGGTGCGACTGACGCACGAACCCACCGGTATCGTCGCCGAGTGTCAAAGTCAGCGTTCGCAGCATAAAAACCGGGATCAAGCGTGGAAAATGCTTCGCGCTAAAATCTATGAGCAGGAAATGCTCAAGCGCAATGAAGAAAAGCAGGCGCAGGAAGAAAATAAAGCGGATATTGGCTGGGGCAGCCAGATTCGTTCCTATGTTCTCGATGATCAGCGCATTAAAGATCTTCGTACCAATGTTCAGACCAGTAACTGCGGTACCGTTTTGGACGGTGGCCTGGACATGTTTATGGAAGCGAGCTTAAAAGCGGGGCTGTAATCGGCAACCCGACATCTGAACACGACCCGGATCTGAGTGGTGATCCGTGCACACTATTGGATAAAGACTATGAGCAACAATACGCAACAGCCTCAAGATGAAAACAAGTTGATTGCCGAGCGTCGGAATAAGTTATCTGTCCTCCGTGAGGCGGGTAACGCATTTCCGAACACCTTCCGTCCTGACAGCAAAGCTCAGGATTTGCAAAATGAGTTTGGCGGCTTCGAAAAGCCTGAACTGGAAGAGATGGGTAAGGTGTTTAGCGTTGCCGGTCGTTTGATTCGCAATCGTGGCGCATTCATGGAGATCCAGGACACTTCTGGTCGCATCCAGTTGTACGTCACCAAAGAGGCTCGTCCTTTCGCCAAGTCACTGGATTTGGGCGATATTGTCGGTGTTCGCGGAGAGCTGCATAAGTCCGGTAAAGGCGATTTGTACGTTCAGTTGGATGAGTATCAGTTGTTGACCAAAGCACTGCGTCCTCTGCCAGACAAATACCACGGCCTTGCGGATCAGGAAATGCGTTATCGTCAGCGTTATGTAGACCTGATTGCCAACCCTGAAGTGCGTGACACCTTTAAAATGCGCTCCAATATCGTGGCGTTTATTCGTAATTACCTGAATGGCCATGACTTCCTGGAAGTGGAAACGCCCATGCTGCAAGCTATTCCTGGTGGTGCAACCGCGCGTCCTTTTGTCACTCATCACAATGCGCTGGATATCGATATGTATCTGCGTATTGCTCCGGAACTCTACCTCAAGCGCTTAGTGGTGGGCGGTTTTGATCGTGTCTACGAAATCAACCGCAACTTCCGTAATGAAGGTTTGTCGACGCGTCACAACCCTGAATTCACCATGCTGGAGTTTTATCAGGCCTACGCGGATTACAACGATCTGATGGACCTGACTGAAGATATGCTGCGCAAGTTGTGCGAGCAGGTGATCGGTACTACTGAAATCCGCAGTACGGTGAAAAATGCTGAAGGCGAAGTTACTGAGGAAACCGTTTACGACTTTACCAAGCCGTTTCGTCGTATCAGCGTGTTTGATTCTATTCTGCACTTCAATCCCGAATTGTCCGCCAGCGATATCGATAACATTGACAGTGCACGCGGTGTTGCCGAAAAACTCGGTATCCCTATGAAAGATATTTGGGGCTTGGGTAAAGTCCAAATCGAAATCTTTGAAAAGACGGTGGAGCATCGGTTGATAGATCCAACGTTTATTACCGAGTATCCCACCGAAGTTTCACCGCTGGCGCGCCGCAGCGATGACAACCCGTTTGTGACTGAGCGTTTTGAATTTTTCGTCGGTGGCCGCGAAATTGCCAATGGCTTTTCCGAGTTGAATGATGCGGAAGATCAGGCCGAGCGCTTCCTAGCACAGGTTGCCGAGAAAGACGCCGGTGATGATGAAGCCATGCACTACGATGCCGATTACGTTCGTGCCCTGGAGTATGGTCTGCCGCCGACAGCGGGGCAGGGTATCGGTATCGATCGCCTGGTGATGTTATTGACCGACTCACCGTCCATTCGTGATGTTCTGCTGTTCCCGGCTATGCGTCCGGAATAAACCCTAAGTCCTTGGACAATTAAACATGGCGAACGCTTAGAAAGGATCAGATTATGGGGTTGTTCCAACAGGAAACCCAAGTAGAAAAAGTGGGTGAAAACCGTTGGCAGTCAGCCTTCACCGATAACTGGTGTATTGGTGATGTCCCCAATGGCGGTTATATCATGGCTATTGCCGCCAAGGTGTTGAGTGAGGCACTGCCCCATAAAGACCCTCTGAGTGTCAGTGCTTTCTATATGGCCCCCACTCATGTGGGGCCGGTGATCTGTGAAGTGGAAGAGCTGCGCTCGGGCGGTTCCACTTCGTTTGCCATGGTCCGTTTGTATCAGCAGGAAGAGCTCAAGGTTCAGGTGACGGCTGCGTTTACGGATCTGGAGCGTGTTCACGGTGAAACCCGGCAGCTGGTCAAGCCTGCGACTGACTTGACTGCGGACGATTGTGTACTGCTATCACCACCGCCTCATGTGAAAATGGCCAATCATGTTTGTCAGTGGGTCATTCCTGGCCAGGAGCAGAGCTTGTTGGGTAAGCCTCAGGGTGACGGACGTTGGGATGGCTGGATCGATTTTCGCGACGGTAATCCAATAGATGTGTTTGCTCTGCTATGCTTTAGTGATGCATTTCCTCCTCCTGCCTTTACCTATTACGGCCCAACGGGTTGGGTTCCGACGGTAGAGCTGACGGTACAGGTCCGTGCTCAACCTGCACCAGGACCAATTCAGTGCCAGTTCACATCGCGAATGATGACTGATGGTATTACGGAAGAAGATGGCATAATGTGGGACAGCGAAGGAAAGCTAGTGGCTATCAGTCGTCAAACTGCAAAGTTTCGTCTGCCGAAGTCGTAGAGGCGAATATCGCTGAGTTAAGTAGGGATTCCGGTACATACCGAGTCAGAGGGTTAACAGATGTGGGGCTATGATCGGTCTGAGGATACCATGCTGGTACCTCACAAGACGCAAGATGAGCACTTTGAGCTGTTTTGTATGGTTCTGGAGCGTGGTTTTGCCATTCACACCTGCCATTCTGACCGGCTGGTGGTCGAGTTTCGTCTCAAAGACACCGGATCTCGTCGTTATCTGCCCCGCGTTCACCCCAAAAGTGGCGTTAGTTTTCGCATTCCTGAAGACTGCTTGAAACCCAGCGACCTCTACTTGCACTACGATCCCTCCAGCGAAGCCGATATCCCTGAATTGGCGTACTTTCGCCCTGACAGCAATACCTTTATTCCTTACGACTATGAAAATGCCAGTCTTCTTGACCCCAACGAAGACGATCTTGTGATTCCTGTAGTGAAATTATCCACGCTGAAAGGGTTGCACTACATCAAGGATATTGCCTGTCTGCAGATGTTTAAGCTGGATTTCAATCGCCTTTCCAGTGCAGATCCGGCTTTGGCTGAGCAGGTCAGGGAAGTGTTGGCTCGCAAGATGGAACGCTTTGTGGAATTTGCCCACCCTTGGGTGCAAGCGAATTACGCAGAACGGATTGCCAAAGAATATTTGGATAACTACAAACCCAATCCGATTCCTAAAAGCGCTGGTCGAAAAGCTTCCATCGTGACTCGAGGGAAATTGAGTGGAGTGCGAAAGAGCGATAAACCTTTATTGGGCGACTCACCGGACTCATCGTTTCTGAGCTGGGATTGATACCCCGGTTTGTCTGGGCGTCTGTTTTTCGAGAGGCCCAACTCAGAGCTCAGAGCTGATAGCTCATAGATACTCGACCATAAGATCCCAAAAAGCCCGCTGAGTTGCGGGCTTTTTTGCGATTACGGGTTCAATTGTTTGCTGCATCCATTAACCAATGTTCGGTCTGGTTGGCTGGAGAGCGGATTACTTTTCCACAAATGCCCGCTCAATAACGTAGTGAGCCTGATGACCGTGACGAGATTCGGTGAAGCCGCGCTCATCCAGCCACGCGCAGGTGTCTTTTAACATAGCGGGGCTACCACAAACCATGAACCGGTCCGTCTCCGGGTTAATCGCCTGCAAACCAAAAGAGCCTGGCAGCTCACCAGAGGCCATTGCATCGGTCAGACGACCCTGATTACGATAAGGCTCACGGGTGACCGTCGGGTAATAGAGCAACTTTTCTTTGATGACATCGCCCAGATACTCATCATTAGGCAGTTCATTTTCGATAATGTCTTGATAAGCCAGCTCAGATACCGTGCGGACGCCGTGGGTCAGAATGATCTTGTCGAAACGATCATAGACTTCCGGGTCACGGATAATGCTCATAAAGGGCGCGAGACCCGTGCCGGTACTGATCAGATACAGGTTTTTGCCTGGCAGCAAGTGGTCGGCAATCAGCGTGCCTGTGGGTTTGGTGCTGACCAAAATTTGATCACCCACTTTAATGTTTTGCAGGCGTGATGTCAGAGGGCCATCCGGCACCTTAATGCTGAAAAATTCCAGCTCGTCATCGTAATTGGCGCTGGCAATGCTGTAGGCGCGCATCAATGGCTTACCTTCTACTTCCAGACCCATCATCACAAAATGGCCGTTTTCGAAGCGCAGGGCTGGAT
>NZ_CBFIHX010000128.1:0-9278 GCF_965662505.1 Pseudomaricurvus sp.
AAACAAGCTGACACTGGCACCTCAGAACACCCAGCACCCGCCGCTAAATCTGGCAATGCGATAAGCTCAGACCACGCATGGCTGGAAAGAGAATCTAGAGACGCCACACATCAATGCCGGCGGCCGACAACTCTGAACGATCGACACAAGATTTCACATCAACGAGTATAGCTTCTGGCGTCATAAATGCCTGAAAGTCTGTCGCCCGAAGCGTTCTGTACTTCTTATGTGGCACAGCCAGGATGACTGCATCCGCTTTCGGCAATGCGTCCCACGCCAACAGGTTTACACCGTACTCTTCCTGAGCTTCATCCGGACACGCAAGTGCGTCATGAATATGGACGTTACAACGATACTCCTGCAGCTCATGAATAATATCGATGACATGAGAGTTTCTAAGATCGGGACAGTCTTCCTTAAACGTCAAACCCAGAACAATAACATTCGCGCCATTCACCGGCTTGCTGTTGCGCACCAAACACTTGACGGTTTGCTCAGCAATAAACTTGCCCATGCTGTCGTTAATATGACGACCTGCCAGGATCACTTGAGGGTGATGCCCCTCAGCCTCTGCTTTATAAGTCAGATAATAAGGATCGACACCGATGCAGTGACCGCCCACCAGGCCTGGGCGAAACGGCAAAAAGTTCCACTTGGTTCCCGCGGCTTCGAGCACATCCAACGTATCAATACCCAGACGATGGAATATCAGCGACAATTCGTTCATCAAGGCAATATTCAAATCCCGCTGAGTGTTTTCAATCACTTTTGCCGCTTCGGCGACTTTCACACTGCTGGCGCGATAAGTTCCCGCATGAACCACCTTCTCATATAAAGTCGCCACTCTCTCCAAGGTTTCAGGTGTGTCACCGGAAACGACCTTGATGATGGTTTCCAAACGGTGCTCTTTATCACCCGGGTTAATTCGCTCAGGAGAATAACCGACATAAAAACCATCGGTGTCGGCTTGATCGGCAAGTTCAGGATGACCCAACCACTTAAAACCGGATTGCTGCTCCAAAATCGGCACACAAAATTCTTCAGTGCACCCCGGATAGACAGTGGACTCAAACACCACCGTTGTCCCGGCACGCATATATTGACCCACGGTCTTACACGCACCGCCCAATGGGCTCAAATCCGGCTTGCGGGCATCATCAATCGGGGTAGGAACCACCACAACAATGACGTCTGCCTCAGACAGCATCGCGGGATCGTTGGTATAGGTCAGTTGCGTAGCCTGTGCCAACCGCTCAGACTCAACTTCGCCACTGGGATCATGGCCCGCACGATACTGATCCAGCTTCGCCTGATTTAAATCAAACCCGATCGTCTTCATCACATGGCCGAAAGCCACCGCTAACGGCAACCCAACATACCCCAAACCAACAATTGCTACTGTTTCCATATTCTTTCAATCCTAATTAGAAATCGTCCCACATCCACTGCAGAGACGTTAAAACAACTGACTTTAACATTCACTCAAACCAAAGATTCCGGTGACCTGGACAAGACGTCCGTGCCATTTTTTTGCCGGACAAACCAGTCACAGGTCTCTTTCAAACCTTCAAGCGGACCATGTGTCGGCTGATATCCCAAAAGAGACTGCGCTTTGGCAATATCTGCCTGTGAGTGCATCACATCGCCCTGCCGGAAATCACGGCGGCTTACATCCAGCTCAAGAACCTCTGGATGCGTTTTACTCAGCAAGTCTTTTATATGTTCATAGAGCTCGTTCAGCGATGTCCGACCACCAAACGCAACATTATAGATCTGGTTGATTGCTTCAGGATTACAAGTGGTTGCCGCCAGGATATTGGCTTGCACCGTGTTCTGAATAAAGCAAAAGTCTCGCGAAGTCTCTCCAGTTCCGTTGATATAGCAAGGCTGGGAGTCCAGCAAGCGACCAATCCACAAAGGAATCACCGCTGCATACGCGCCCTTTGGATCTTGTCTCGGCCCGAATACGTTAAAGTAACGCAAGCCAATGCACTCGAGACCGTAGACTCGGGAAAAGACATCCGCATAGAGTTCATTCACGTATTTTGTTACCGCGTAAGGCGACAAGGGCTTGCCAATCGTATTTTCAATCTTTGGCAGCCCGGGGTGATCGCCGTAGGTCGACGAAGAAGCGGCATACACAAAACGCCTGACCCCCGCATCTTTAGCTGCGACCAGCATATTCAGAAAGCCGTCAATGTTCGCCGCATTTGTCCCGATGGGGTTATCGATAGAGCGAGGGACACTGCCCAATGCCGCCTGATGCAAAACGTAATCAATGCCATCGACAGCCTTTACGCAGGCATCAGCATCAAGAATATCAGCTTCTATCAAGCTAAAACGCTGCCACTGGGATTCAGTAACACTGCGCTGAACATCACCGAGATTCTCACGATGACCCGTTGAAAAGTTATCCAGGCCAACTACGGTTTGATCAAGCTTTAACAACGTCTCCAGCAAATTGGAGCCTATGAATCCGGCAACCCCCGTTATCAACCATTTCCCTGGTTCTGAACGTAAAGACTGGCTAACCTTTGAAAACGACATTGCACACTTTCCATTTGTGATCTTTGGCGGAATCGACTTGTGATGGGCACATCAGTTGGTGGCAGCTCCTGCCGCCTGAAGCGAATACATCAAAGAGAATATCTCTTGCACTTTGCCTGTACATACAGGATAGATGAAGCTCACTAACAATACTTCCCAATAGATGAAAATGGTATATAAATAACCAAAGAATCAAAAGGGAAATCTATACCTTGAAACGTACAGTCTCGAAGACTTATGCGACACTCGAAGACTTATGCGACAAAGGACGAGAGTATAATATACTGTTAGGATAAGCGGGCAAGCCCTGCTTCAATTTAACCGGGCACTCATAACTCGAAGAAATTAAAACTCAAAAACATTAGAACTAAACAATAATTTCAGATATTGCAGTGGCAACGGTAAACCGCTACGACACAAATAGATTGCTAAAATGAGCCCCCCTTGGGCGTCGCAATAAAAAGTACAGACTCTCCTCTGAACAGGCAACAGCACACGGATCTCATAAAGTGCATGACAAAAACAATGGAATTGACAACTCGGTAATCCAATGATCAGCAACCCCGGATTTTACAGCTACCTTCTGACGTTTCTGGCATTCTCGTTTTTGTCATTGCTCTTGATTGCTTCTTCGCGCAAGAAAGAACATGGTAAACGCCTGATACTGGCCTGCATCGCCAGCTCAGCATGGGCCCTACTGGCTGCACTACAGGAGGTGACTGGGCACATACCGCAACCCGTCTCCGATTCACTGGAGTGGCTTCGCTATGCGACCTGGGCGTATTTTCTTGCGGGACTTATCCTCAATGACACGTCCGAACATACCGCAACAGCAGATGACAAGATTCACGCTTCAGGACTCCTCCAATCTCGCACACTATTCTGGATGGGGACAGCTACCTACTTAGCTGTTATATCGCCCTACTTACTGCAGTTACTACCCCCTACCTTCACACCAGATCTCATTCTGACAGGGCAAGCCAAGACACTTCATACGTCGACATTGATTCTGTTAACTATTTTGGGGCTAGGTGTTATTGAACAGATTATACGCAGCAGCTCCCCTGAACAACGCTGGGTTATCAAGTTTCTGTGCCTGGGCATCGGAGCCATGTTTGCCTATGACTTTTACATGTACAGCGAGGCTCTTCTGTTCAAAGAGATAAATCCACAACTCTGGGCGGCCCGTGGAGTTATCAACGCACTAACGGTTCCTCTTATTGCTGTCTCTGCGGCTCGGCATACCAACCTAAACCTGGGCATCCATGTCTCTCGTCATGTAGTCTTCCAGTCAGCCACCGTCATGGGTGCAGGCATCTATCTCTTGGCCATGTCAGCCATGGGGTATTACGTCCGCTATATCGGCGGCACTTGGGGCAATTTACTCCAGATACTCTTTCTCTTTGGTTCTGGGCTCTTACTGGCTGTCATGCTGTTTTCCAACAAACTGCGCATGACCTTGAAAGTACTGCTGAACAAGCATTTCTACAGCTACAAATACGACTATCGACAACAATGGCTGGACTTTACACACCAGCTGGCCAACACCTCTGGAGAAGTCCCCGACCGCAGCTGTCAGGCCATAGGCGGGTTGCTGAATTGCTCCGGAGCCCTGCTCTGGAGTAAAAACCTCAATCAGAAATACCAACTGATGAGCCACTGGAATATGCCAGCGCCAGATATAGGCAGTGACCAATTGCAAACCGATTTAGATTCCATCAATCGGTTTCTGGAAAAAACCTTGTGGGTGATTGATTTTGACGAGTTCTTACGGGAGCCTGAACGCTACGAAAGCCTAAATATCCCTGAGTGGCTCATCGGAATCCCAAAAGTCTGGCTGATTGTTCCCCTTATCCTGCAGAATCAAGTTTTAGGCTTTGTGCTACTGAAAAAGTCTGACATTAGCACCCCTGTTAACTGGGAAGATCGCGACCTACTTAAAATGGCTGGTCAGCAAGCGGCTATCCACTTGGCTCAATACCGCTCAGAAATGGCACTGATTGAGGCTCGACAGTTCGAAGCCTACAACCGCCTTTCTACCTATGTAATGCACGATTTGAAAAATATTCTTGCCCAACAATCCCTGATCGTTTCAAACGCCGAAAAACACCGTCACAAACAGGCGTTTGTTGACGACGTACTTAGTACAGTCGCCAACTCCGTTGATCGCATGGAGCGCCTGTTAGGTCAAATGAAACGCGGCGAGAGGAACGATTCAAGCCGTCCAGTCGAACTTCGCTCACTTATGGAAGAGGTCTCGAAAGAACATGCGATTCGGAAACCTGTCCCACAACTTCAGGAAACATCAGAACCAGGAGTTGCCTTGGCAGACAGAGAACAACTGAAAAATGTACTGGGTCACCTTGTCCAAAACGCCCAGGAAGCAACGCCTGACGACGGCCAGATACACCTAACCTTGTCCACAACAGATCAATCCTTATTGATCACCGTATCCGATACCGGTCAGGGAATGGACCCTGACTTTATTAGAGATCGTCTTTTCAAGCCCTTTGACTCCACAAAAGGATTAATGGGCATGGGAATTGGCGCATACGAAAGCCGACAGTATATACTCTCCATTGGGGGCGACATTCGTGCCTACAGTGAAGTTGGCAAAGGCAGTGAATTCAAAATCACGCTTCCTGCCCTGCAGAACGAACATGGCGATTCTACGCCGAAGACACCCATGCAAATCGGCCAATCTCACACAGCCAGCCTCCCAGACATTTCGGAAGAAAGCGATGCAGAAGGATTTACTACGCAAAGGAGCAATTTGTGAACGGAAGTGAGCGACACCTACTGGTTGTTGAAGATGATCCTGGACTTCAAAGCCAGCTACGATGGTGCTTCGACGATTTCAATGTGGTCATCAGCAGCAACCGTGAAGAAGCTATTGCCATGGTTCGACGGCAGCCACCCGGTGTTGTTTTACTGGATCTCGGTTTACCGCCGGATCCCGGCGGTGTTACCGAAGGCATGAACACCTTAAGAGAAATTCAGGCACTCTCTCCAACGAGCCGGATTATTATTGTCACTGGAGATCACGACAGAGACCACGCCGTGAAAGCCATCGGACTGGGAGCCTATGACTTCTATCAAAAGCCTGTGGACCCCGAAATTCTTACGCTCATGGTTAATCGTGCTTACAGCGTCTACGAACTTGAACAGGAAAACCTGCGCCTCAACAGCCTCCAAAAAGAAGGTCCATTACAGGGAGTGATTGGCGCAAGCCCCCAGATACTGAAAGTATGCCGCACAATTGAAAAAGTTGCCCCCAGCGACATCACCACCCTACTACTGGGTGCCAGCGGTACCGGTAAAGAGATTTTTGCCAAGGCACTGCACAATCTCAGTTCGAGAAAAGATCAGAAACTGATTGCCATCAACTGTGCCGCAATCCCGGAGAACTTACTGGAAAGTGAACTATTCGGCTATGAAAAAGGGGCGTTTACCGGCGCGGCCAAGCAAACCCCCGGCAAAATTGAATATGCCGATGGAGGCACTTTATTTCTCGATGAGATCGGTGATTTACCTTTAGAGCTGCAATCCAAGCTGTTACGGTTTCTCCAGGAGCGTGTTATTGAACGAGTTGGCGGAAGAAAAGAGATCCCCGTGGATGTCCGCATTATTTGCGCAACCCACCAGGACCTATCCAGCCACATACAGGAAGGACGCTTTCGTGAGGACTTGTTTTATAGGGTCAGCGAAATCACCATCAACATTCCAAAACTCAAAGACAGAGAGGGTGACGCCCTGCTGCTTGCAAGGACATTTCTAGACCGTTTCAGCAGTGAACATGGAAAAAATCTGAGACGTTTCTCTGACGATGCCATTCAGGCCATTGAAGACTACCCTTGGCCCGGTAATGTAAGAGAGCTGGAAAGTCGTATCAAGCGCGCTGTTATCATGGCAGACAACAACCACATTACTGCTGAAGACCTTGAAATCGAGTTTGATCCAAAAGAAAAAACGCCACTTAATCTTAAGCAGATCCGCGATGAAGCAGAACGAAATGCTATTTTGAGGGCTCTAAACCATTCCAACGATAACATCTCAGAAACCGCAAAGAGCCTGGGAGTCACTCGTCCAACACTTTACAACATGTTGGAAAAGTACAACCTCAAAGCTTAATATACACAAGAGAAAGAGCCCTGAGATGTTCAGATAGATTCTAGAGATCGGGCGACACCTCAGGGCCTCAGTACCAATATTCCCTTCAACAATATTCCCTTCAACAAACCGATTAGATCACTCTACCCCTAGCGAGCGCCCTTCTTGAACAATACAATTTCTACGGTTTGAATCAAAATATAGAGATCCAGTAAAACTCCCTGATTTTTGATGTAATACAAATCATATTTCAACTTTTCGATAGCATCTTTTTCCGATGCCCCATAGGGATAGCAAAGCTGTGCCCACCCCGTGAGTCCCGGCGCCACCCTGTGACGATCTGCATAAAACTCATTGAGTTCTGAGAGCGAACCGACAAATTCTTTGCGCTCAGGTCGAGGGCCCACCAAGCTCATATCGCCTACTAATACATTCCAGATCTGCGGAATCTCATCAATTCGATACTTCCTGATAAATGCACCCACGCGGGTGATTCTTTGATCCCCACTGAGAGCCCACTTGGCAACCCCGTCCGCCTCAGCATCCTGGCACATACTTCTAAATTTGTAGATGGTAAACTCAGCTCCACCACGTCCGACTCGCTTTTGGGTATAGAGTACAGGCGCCTTTCTGCCGCATTCAAGCATGATGGCTAGAGCCGTAAGAAGCATAACGGGTAAAAAGATCACTCCGAGCACCACAGCGACCAGAATATCCACTGTGCGCTTAAGGAAGTGGGAAACTATATTATTGGTAAAGCCGGAAGAGCGAATGAGCCAACCACTCTGGATCAGGTCCAGCTGAATGACTGAGGCTTCTCGCTCAAAAAAGTCCAAGTCATCGGTCACATCAATACCAGACATCCGACAATCCAATAGATCACTGACAGGTAAACCCTGTCGCCGATCATCGAGAGCAATTACAATTTCATCAACCTGATGCGCTAACGCATACTCACAAATGCTGTTTAACTTAACAAGCTTATCTGGATTTACAAAACAATGCTGGCAGCTCTTTGTAGGCAAAAAGCCCATCAATTTAAAGCCCCTTTTATCGGCTTTTCTGCGTAGCTGCTCAATTCTTCTGGCGCGCTTCCCTGTACCTAGAACTAGTATATTGCGCTGTAGCATCTGCCCGTCGACATAACGCTCAAACAGAGCCCTGACGACCATGAGTGCTGAGGCAAGAGCCACAACGCCAAAAGCAATATCCGAATAACTCCAGGTAACCTCGGATAAAGCCATATTGAGCATTTTCATCGCAACGGCGCACAATATGACCGAAACAGCCACATGAATACACACATCCAGCAAGCGATTTCTCTGACGGGCATTATAGAGCCCCATGGCTGTCAGAGAGAGAACTATCATTGTAGAGAAAACAGCACCGTTCAATGACATAAAAGAAATAGGCTGAGACCCATGCAGAACTGAATCCATGCCCGAGTAGATCGCAACGGATAACAACCATTCTACGGCCGCTAAACACATATATTCGACATGAACAAAATGACCAGCAATACGAACCTTGCCTCTGAATGAGCGAGTTCGGGCAAACTTATTCTGTATCGTTCGAGAAGGAGGTGACTGGTTATCGGAAATTGAATCTGTTGGAAATACGCCATCCTGCTGGCGTATGTATGGCATCTTCTTCCTGATTTGCACCTTGGTTTGTGTCATTGTAAGCAGGCCCCAGACCTAGATAATCCATTATTCAGAATGCCATTCACTCCGCTAATACTTTTGCTCGGAGTAAATATTCCCTTTTGGTAGCGCCAGCATAAATAACACAAACTTCAAGTTAACTTAGGCGCGTTTTGTGACACAGTTAACTATAGTGAACTAAACTCAGTTTACAATACTCTTTTGCCTCTTATGAATTAATATTTTATAAATTGATAAAAGGTAAGAAAACTGTCCAAACAAAAAATAAAATCGATAATAAGAAGGCCGACTTTTAATTCCATCGGGAAATATCACAGTAACAACTTAGGAAATATACTTCTTCTTTATAAAAAGTTACCCCGCATTATAAAACCTATGATTTCTCCAAGAAACATCAAATCGGCGAATCTCCAACAGCCCGTACCGGAACCTCTCCATCAGGCCCTCGATAGAACTTAATGATACTTTCACCATAATCCAGAATGTTTTCAGATTTCTTAAGCTCCAAAACTTTCCTAACTTCATCTTCACGAACTCTTGCCGTCCTGGCAATCTGCTTTGGCCCAACTTTTATTGACCGATGATGAGGATTTCGACGATTGGGCAATGCCGACTTCCACAGTTCAGCCAAAGCAAACTCGACTCGACCGGTCTGAGGTGCGAAAGCCTGAATCATGGCCAGATTATCTGTATCTCTCACTCGCTTGGCAAAATGCTTAAGCAATTGCTCAAGGTGGTCAGGGTTTCGCCTTAAAGTATCGAACATATGTGTGCGTTCGATAGAAATAAGCTCTGTATTGACCAACGAGGAGGCCTTTGCAGATCGCCTCTCACCGTCGAATACCGCTAACTCTCCAAACAAAGCTCCCCTGGAAAGGTTCGCCAGAACCATTTCATTACCATTTGGATCTTCTCTTGAGATTGCAATCCACCCATTATCAATTGCATAAGTGTGAT
>NZ_CBFIHX010000129.1:0-9277 GCF_965662505.1 Pseudomaricurvus sp.
CCGGAGTCATGGTGACAAAGGCTTCAGCTGTCGCTTGACGCTGGCTGTCGTCTTTTTCGCCAACGTCGACCATATGGGCGTGACCCTGGCTGTCCAAATGGGTGAGTTTCGTCATAAATTCTCGCAGAAATAGGTTCTCTCGAAGCAGATCGGCCATCTTATGGGCCGATGCTCAGTCGTGTTTGTATGGTGGTTATGATACATCAACTGGCTGGAGATGCCCTCCCGCGACAGCCGAGAGGGGCAGAATAGCCGGGAAAGGCTATTCTGGGGGACGCGATGAGGGTGGCTGGATTATTTGGCGTCAAAAACCAATTCTGCTGTTACCGGAACCGCCAGGCTGATGGAAGGCAGACCGGCAAGCTTCTTCAGCTCGTTAACCCCTTCAACCAGCTGAAAGTCAGTGGCGTTGAGAATAACCGGTTGCAGGGTCGATACTTGAAGTTTGCCTCCGGTCAGGGCGGTCACTTTGACGGAAGCCGGCACGGTGTGGCTTTGGCCGTGGAGGCTGAGCGTCAGCGACAGCTCCTGAGTCAGGGTTTCACCAGCTTTTAGCGCTTTGGCCGCGGAGGTGTCTACAGTTCCGGAGAGCTCAGCCGTGGGGAAAGCGCCTGCGTCGGACAGAACTTTTAGCAGGCGTTGATCGCGGATTTCAATATTGGTGTCGACGCTGGACAGATCAATGCTCAGATTCACTTCTCCGCTGTCGGATAACGTGCCAGAGACGCTTTCAAAAGTGTGAATTTCGGCGATGGCGGATTTTTTAACAGAAATAAAGTTCAGTTCTGACTGTTCATTATTCAGTGACCAGTCAGCGTGACCAATGCTGGAGAAAGCCAGTAGGGACGAGGCGACCAGAGCGGTCTTCAGGGTGTGCGCGGTGCGTACTGCTTGCGGGAAAAAAGTCATTGTGTCCTTCCTGTCTTATTCGTAAAGGTGGCTTCTTAGCCGTGGTGGCCTCCGCTGAGGCGAAAAGCCGTGTCATAGAGGTGTAATATAAACCAAGCAGGGTGTTGTGTGAATGAAGCCTGGTTGTTGCTGTGTTACGTTTTGTTTAGTCCGCTGTCTTTTTCGCTGCGGGCGAAGAACTGGTGTGCTGACGAGCCATCCAAAGCAAAAATACCGCAATACCCAAACCGCTGGATCCCAGCAGCATGGCCATGATCATGATCTGATAGCGCACGGCAATCAGAGGCGAAACACCGGAGAGAATCTGTCCAGTCATCATGCCCGGCAGGGCAACCAGCCCGACGGCGAGCAAACTGTTGATCTGGGGAATCATCGCGGTATTAAAGGCGGTAAAGCGTGCCTGATGAATGCTCTGATTTTGACCGATTTCCGTATGATAGCGTTCCGCACAGAGACTGATGGCGTTCATGGTACTGGCGAAATACATGCCGGCCAGAGGAATCAGAACGTTGGGTGTGTACCAGTGTTCGACGCCCAAAACCATTTTCAGGGACAGAAACAGGTGCAGGGCAACCGAGACAAACAGCCCTAATGCCGCAGCGGGAAGGTATCCGGCAAGTCCTTTGACGGGGCGGACGGCAATCCAGGACGCTGCCGAAAGCATGACAGAAATCACCCCCAAACTGATCCAGGGTGATGGAGTGTTGAACAGAAAGACCAGTAAGTAGCCCACACCAATTAGCTGAATGACCATGCGGGCACTGGAAACCAGAACATCCTTAGGGTTACTGTGCCACCTTACATACAGGCCGCAGACCATGGCGATGGGTAACAGGCACCACAGCAGGTTCCACCAGCTGATTGTCGTCATAATCTTCCTTTCTGTATTTAGGCTCTATTTAGTTCGCAAAGCAGTCTATACGACCGAAGTTTTATTGATAAAATGGCACTGGTCTGAGCTACTGTTCAGATCACTAGAAGTATCTCTCAGGAGCACGGCCTGAGGAAGACCTGTCAGGCCAGTTTAGCCTGTTAGGGTATCAGGACCAGCAAGACCTACAGGAAAGCCCCATGAGTTCATTGCAAGATCAATTAATGAAAGCAGGTTTAGTGGATGCCAAGAAGGCCAAGCAAACTCAGAAAGATAAGCGTAAGGCGACGAAGATCCAGCATAAGTCCAGAACGGCCGCTGTGGACGAGACCAAGTTACAGGCTCAAAAAGCTAAAGAAGAAAAGGTAGCCCGGGATCGTGAACTGAATGCTCAGCGCAAGGCAGAGGCAGATCGCAAAGCGATTGTGGCTCAGATTAAGCAGCTGATAACGCTCAATGCTCAGTCAAAAGGCGGCGGTGACATTGCCTACAATTTCACCGACGGCAAACAGATTAAGAAAATTTATGTATCGGAATCGGTGCAGAATTTATTAATCCGCGGTCGACTAATCATCGTCAAACTGGGTGAAGGGTATGAGTTGGTTCCCTTTCCGGTGGCTGAGAAAATTGCGGAGCGGGATGAATCTGTCGTGATTGCCCTGAGTACCGCTCAAGAAGCTCAGACCGAAGAAGATGATCCCTACGCCGATTATCAGATCCCTGACGATCTGATGTGGTAGCTCTTTCATCTGGTAACTTTTTTATCCAGTCGCTTTCTGGATCTCAAACTCCCTAATCGGAACTGTCATGCGCATGTCATGCGCTCTTAATACACTGGCGCTATCTATGGATGAGATCATGAGTCTGTATGCGCCAAGTGGTTTGCCTGAAGTGGGGAGATAAATACTCCCCCGATTACGTCAATCGCCTCGAGGCAATGGTTCGGCGCCATCTGTCCGACGAGCACCGTTTTTACTGCATTACCGATAATCCCCAGGGATTGAGCTCCGGCATTCATATCATTCCATTGCCTGAGCGCGGGCTGAATGGCTGGTGGAACAAAATGTGGTTGTTCAGCCCCGAATTTCCACTGAGGGGCGAATGTCTGTTTCTCGATCTGGACATTGTTATTGCTGAGTCCATCGATTGCCTCTTCGAGTACGCTCCCGAAAAAGCATTTTGCAGCATAAAAGATTTTGTCCGTGAAGAATTTAATACCTCTGTCGTGCGTTGGCAGGCGGGCGATGCACGTCTGGTTGCCGTATGGGACGCATTTCTTCGATTTGTAGAGCAGTTAGAGCATTCCCCTTGGGAGCGACTGAAGCGTCAGTGGTCATTCCTGCGTCAGCGTTTTTCTCTCAAGGCCCGCAAACGGATTCAATCCAGTCGTCAGCTCTCTCACCTGGGGGGTTACAAAGGCAGTCAGAAGTGGTTGTCGGAAAAAATCTGGCAACAGCAGTGGACGGCGTCTTATCCACAGGGCTGGTGTTTTTCCTATAAGTGGGGCAGCGACAAAACGCTCGCGCTGAAGCAGGAGCGCCCAGTAGGTGTGTGGGAAGAAGGTGGCCGCATTGCGGTATTTGAAGGTCGACCCAAACCACACGAGAGTCTGAATGTGGCTTGGGTCTCTCAGAACTGGGGCTGATGAAAATGGTTGAAGTCAATAACGTCTTATCCCGCGATCTAGAAGCACCCATGCGGGTGCTTCAGGTGTTGCCTGCATTGAACAGTGGTGGGGTAGAGCGCGGTACCGTGGACATGGCTCGGGAGCTGATGTGTCGGGGACACGAATCTTTGGTGATGTCCACTGGTGGTCCCATGGTGAAGCAGCTCGAAGCTGAGGGCAGTGTCCACATTACCATGCCGGTTGCACGGAAATCCCTCTGGTCTTTAAGGCATGTGCGAAGTCTGCGCCGCTGTCTGGTTCAGCTTGCGCCGGATGTGGTTCATGTACGATCGCGTTTGCCGGCCTGGCTGATTTGGTTGGCCTGGCGCGGTTTACCCGTCACACAGCGCCCACGTTTGGTTACCACATTTCACGGTTTGTATTCACGCAATGCCTACAGCGCCATTATGGGGCGTGGGGAGCGCGTGATTGCGATATCTCAAACGGTGCACAAATATATTGTCGATTCCTACCCGAATGTTGACCCCAATCATATTCGATTGATTCATCGGGGCGTAGATAGATATCAGTTTTCATCAGCCTCCAAACCATCACCGGAATGGTTTGAACGCCTTTACGGTCAGCATCCTGAATTGCGAGGCAAGCGGCTGGTGATGATGCCGGGACGATTAACTCGCTGGAAAGGACAGATTGAATTTTTAGGAATGATGGCGGCGCTGAAAAGAATGAACGTAGATTGTCACGGCATCATCGTTGGCGGTGCTGAACCGGACAAGGAAGATTATCAGGAAGAGTTGCGACAGGCGATTCGTGTGTTTGGTTTGAGTGACCACATCTCTCTATTGGGGAAACGTTCCGACATGCAAGAGCTCTACAGTGCCTCTGCTCTGGTGTGTAATCTCTCGCAATCTCCAGAACCTTTTGGCCGTACCGTGATTGAGGCTTTGGCTTCTGGTGTGCCGGTATTGGCTCGCAACCAGGGCGGGCCGGCAGAAGTCCTCAAGCGCTGCTTCCCTCAGGGGTTAGTGGATGGGCATAAACCGGAACAGTGGGCTGAAGTGGCAAAGGGGCTGTTAGAGGGGGTGGGGGTTCATGAGCTGGCTTATGAATTTACACTGGATAACCAGGTAGAAAAAACTCTGGCAGTGTATCGAGAGTTGTTGGATCAACCGATCTCGCAAAGTCTTGTCAAAACTCGCAGGAGTTGTGCATTACGAATGGAACAGGCTCCTCATGGTTAACCGTTTCACGGGATATTCTGGACCGGAGTCCCTTGTTGGGCGTTCAAGATGGGTTTCTGTGGTTGGACGGTTGTTGCTGACAGCTCTGCTTACAGGGTTTGTCAGCTTGCTGGTCTACCGTCGCAGTTACTTTATCCCCAGTGTGTTCCTGCTGTTGTTTTCTTTCTGGCTTTTATGTGTCTGTCGTCGAGAGTTGCTGCAGGATCCGGCGGTTCGCTTGTTAGGCATTTTCACTTTGTCTGTCAGTGTTCCGCTGTTGCTTGCTGTGCCGACAGCCATCGACCCTGAAAAAACCGCGCTGATGGCAGTTATGTGTGTGGCGCTATGGTTGGTGGGCAGTGCGGCAATTTGGTTGGTTCGGCGCTTTTCGCTGATTCTGTGGGTACAGTATGCCTTGTTCGGTGTCTTGCTGTTCTGGTGTCTGGATGGATTGTGGCAGGCAGTCTATGGCGTTGATCTGTTTGGGGTTCCCCGTTCACAGCGTCTGGGTGGTTTTTTTACTCAGCCGAACAAGTTTGGCTGGTACATCGGCATGCTCAGCGGCTTGCTGTTACTGCCCACGTTAAGCTGGCTGCGGATAGGTTGGGCGCAGTTGCCATTGTTTCTTCTGGTTATTGCGGTGGTGATCCTGGGGAATACCCGAGCCTCCTGGATTGTTTGTTGTTTGGTGTTGACGATCTGGACTGTGTGGAGGCTTCGTACTGTGCAGCAGGATTGGCGGAAGAACAAACGCTATGCCGGATTGATGCTGCTTCCGTTGATCACGGTTGGCAGTGTCTATGCGCTGGATGCCAGTTTTTCTTCCCGGTTGGAGTCGACCCTTCCCACTCATTGGACGTTTGAGGCCATCAATACTGCGTTTGGCCAGCGTCCTTTGTTGTGGCAGTTTGCGCTGCAACACATTACAGAAACGCCATTTTGGGGGCATGGCGTCAATGCCTTTGAATTTCTGAGCCGCGAGGCCGTTCAGAGTGGATCCCCGCGATTACTGTTTCAGCCTCATGCGCACCAAATGGTTTTGGATATCTGGTTGGTGAGTGGGCCATTAGGGTTGATCTGCCTTCTGTATGCCGTGATACGTTTATTTCGGGCGTGGTTTTCAGCGAGTGATGCTCGCCAGCGATTGGCATTACCCTTGTTAGCTACCGTATTCCTGATCTGGTTTCCCTTAAATACACACCGTGATTTTTTTGCGTCTGAAGCGATGCACATCACTTGGTGGTTACTGGCTTTGGGGTTGGCAGCATTGATGCCGGGTGTGAGGGGCGACGCTGAAAATATAACAGAGAACGGTAAACAGGGAGTGATGTGATGACGAATCTGGCGATAATGAATGCATCTGAAAAGCAGAGTCAGCGAATTGATGCCCCTGGCATGGCTAGTGGTTCTAGTGTCGATGAGACGCTGCTCAGCTATCTCCTGGCCTCCATCGAAAGAGCAGAGTATTACGAAGAACCTTTCTGTCATCTGTGTTTTACGGATTTTTTTCCTGTAGACGTCTACCAAAAAATGATGTCTCTTCAGCCGCGCGGTCAGTTTTATAAAGACCTGAATCATAAAGAAGCATTATTGGCGAATGGCAGCAGTACTCGTCAGGTTTTACCGTTTAACCCACAGCGATTAGATGAGCTGGACGAAGAAGAGCAACACTTTTGGTCCGTCATTCAGAAAACCATGGCCGATGAAAGGTTGCGTCAGGCGCTGTTCCACAAGTTGTCGGTGGGGATTGGCCAGCGCTTGAAGATAGATAAATCAGAAGCGAAGACAGTACCTGCGTGGCCAAAAGGTGGCTTGTTTATCGATAAAAGTGGTTATCGAATATCGCCGCATCGGGATGTGTTCACCAAACTGGTGACAACACAGTTTTACCTGCCGGCCGACGATTCACAAAAAGAGTTGGGCACTTCTCTCTATCGTCGAGATTGGAAGGGGCGTTTGAATCGTGAGTTCAATAAGCTCGGCCTTGCGCAGCGTCAAGAATTTACTCATGAGAAAACGTTCCCTTTTATGCCGAATACAGGTTATGCCTTTGTGGTAGGGCCAAAGAGTTGGCATGGTCGTGAGCCATTACCTGAGGGCAGTCGTGAGAGGCGCAGTCTGATGCATATCTATTATCTGAAGCCGGATGTGAAGTTTTACGATAACTAGCGTTCGCAGGTCAGATTGAGCCACATTAATTGCGAATATTAAAAGGCGACCCATTGTTGTAAGGGTTCTATGATGCGATTGCGGTAGTTCGAATAGTCCAGACCACATTCATCACTATCAGGTTGCCATTTCACCAAATCGGAAATGCGGGCGAGTTGTAAGTACTTATCATCGCAAAAGCCATTGACCGCATTGAGATGTTTTGCCGGAGGGATAAATTTCTTGGGCTGTAAGGCGGTGGTGGGCCTTCCGCTACTGATGGCTTCGCTCAGCATTGTGAGGCTGTCGGCGGTGCAAAAAACTCTTTCACTGCAGCCGAGTATCGGCGTGATGTCCTCTTCGCCGGTCAGGCTGTAGAAGTTGGTTCGCGCGATGTGAACCACATCCAGGTGTTTTAACAAAAAATCTTCAGCCGCAGCTCCGGTTCTTCGCGACGTGGTAACCAGCCACTGAATACCATGATGCTCGGCCAGTTGATTAAGGCCGATTGCCAGTTGGCGCCAATCATTCTCAAAATATTGATAACCACTGCCGTTCCCACCGATAAAGCAACTCCAGTAGCGCCCATTGCCCAGACGTTGTTTTAGATTGCTGCCTTCATGGTTACAGCGTTCTGGGGTGATCGTGGTGGGAGCAATGCCAGTAGCGATGGCATTGCCGTGAGCTCCTCCCTTAAGCGAAAGGTGAGCTGTTGCGTGTCTTGGGTTAATGCCTCGTAACGAGCCAATCAGGATGTTGCGGCAGTGTAACTGCTTTGCCAGTGCGACATTCAGAGGTGCCACATCGCCACCGAAAGAAATCAGCAGATCGGTATCGGAGGGCATGTATTCCAGGTCGTAAGCTTTCAGAACTGCGCTGGAGGCAAGGGGGATCGGCGACTGACAAAGCTGGCGCAGAAGGCTGCGGGATGCTGGCCACTCTAGCTGAGCGGTGCATTCCTGAATAATCGCATCGTGCTGGCTGGCAATCATATTGGCCAGTCCCCGGGATTGGTTCAAGTGCCCAGGGATCGAGTCGTGGAGTATGGTGATGCGCAATGGAATCTGGGTCATAGGGCGTCTTATTAGAGTTTTGCTGGCTGAGGGTGCGGGGAGGCTGATTTAGGCAGAGACTGCAGGCAATCGCTGTATTGATTGCTGATGATGTTGCGACTGAATTCATGGTAATAACGCTGATAGGCAGTTGCAGCCAGAGTCTGTCGTTGAGCGGCATCGGTGAGCAGGCTCTTCAAGCGCTTGGCAAGAGCCTGGCTGTCATCGACCGGAACCAAAAGACCGTCTTGCTGGTCGCGGATTAATTCACCAGGTCCCTGGCTGTTTGTGGCGACAATGGGGCATTGATGTGCCCATGCTTCCAGAACAATTGAGCCCAGACCTTCATGGCGAGAGGGGCAAACGAAAATATCTGCGGTGCGCATCAGCGCGGTCACATCGGCACGCCAGCCCAGAAAACGGATACGTTCGGTCAGTTTGAGTTGCCTGGCCTGCTTTAACAGATTTTGTTTCTCTGGGCCGTCACCGGCAAGCCACAGGTAGGCTGATGGAACACGGCTTAGTGCCTCCAGCAATACATCGAAACCTTTGTTGGTGTGCAGGCGTCCTGCTGCCAGTAACAGTGGAGCATCTTCTGGAGTGTTAAAACTGTTGCGGGGGAGAGGGCTGACTTTGGTTTCGTCGGCAAAGTTTGGGATGTGGAAGACTCTGCTTGCGGGTATTCCGCCGTGAATCAGGTGATCACAGATCCCTCTGGTGATACCGATCCAGTAATCCGCGTGACGGTAGTATTTAAGGTTGTAGTAATGCCCAAGGCGGCACACCAGCGTATAAGGTCCTGAAGGTGTGAGTCCGCTGGCGCGGTTCATCCAGGTCAGTACGACATCGGGAGAAAATTCTTCCAGTGCTTTCTGATAACGATGGCGGTCGAGTAAATTTAGCGAGTGACCAAAGCGGAAGTACTCGGCAGGAATACCTGCTTGTGCAAAGCTCTGTTCTCTTTCAGGGGAATGCCGGGTGAATGCTTTTTGACTGATACCGGATTGGTTTGTCAGTGCTTCTGCAAGGCGCAGGTAAAACTTCTCGGCGCCGCCATAGGGAGCGCCTGCAAGTACCTGAGCCACCTTGAGTCTGGCAGGCGAGTGACGGGTTGTGATTTGAGCGCTGTTCCCGGCAGCTATGGTTTGCAATCTCATGCGCTAACGGTTTCCGTTACGCGAGATGTTTTCGCTGTGGTGCCAGCATCCTCGGAGCCGTAAAGGTTGTTCAGCAGAAGGCGAGCGCATCGAAAGTGTTCGTCGAGGCTGATGACGGCTTGATTCTGCCTTGCTGCAAAAGACTGGCTGTCGCCATCGTAAAGTTGAACCAATCCTTGTTTTTGCAGGTTTTCCGCGGCCCACAAAAGCTTGTTTTTATGGCGTTTGCTGGGCAGGGGCAGCACAGTTAGATGTGCTCGACTGTTGAGGGCTTCAGCCAGCATGGAGGCACT
>NZ_CBFIHX010000130.1:0-9092 GCF_965662505.1 Pseudomaricurvus sp.
ATAGTTTATATGTGTAATAGTTGCAAAGAGAATCTTTCGTGAGTTCCAGATTTATGTTCGAGAGGAATCTTTCGGTAAGCCTCCTTCGACAAGCTCAGGAGGAGCGGAGTAGGAGGCTTATACTGAAGGTTGGATGGCTATGACGTTTCCGTTCGCCGAAGGGCTTGGTTCGGAGGTTAATCGTTCGCCCTGAGCCTGTCGAAGGGCCTGGTTCGGTGGTTATTCGTTCGGCCTAAACCTGTCGAAGGGCATTGGGATGCATGGATTATCCTTCGAAAAATTCAATACAAGCCGAAGCTGTTAATTTGAAGTTTCTCATCTTGGCGGCGTTGAAGCTTGTTCGCGTACATGCGTTTGTCTGCGGTCATGAGGACTTCGTTTGTGGGTAAATCCTCTGAACTCGCCGTGCCCATGCTAATAAATAGAGGGATTTTAATCGGGTTATCAGAGGTGCCAACCGAAAACCTTTTCTGTTCAAGGCTCTGGCTGATTCGATCGGCGATCTGATTGACCTGGTCAATGCCGGAGCTGGGGCATAACAGGACAAACTCATCCCCCCCGTAGCGCGCCAGAACGTCACCGTGACGACAGTGGTTACGAATGTGTTGTGCTGCTTTCATAATGAGATTGTCGCCGGCGATATGGCCGAGCTGGTCATTCACTTTCTTGAAGCCATCCAAATCAATCATCAGCACAGCAAAGTCACAATCTGGTTGTTGTGCTTTACGCTGAATGTTTTCTTTCAGTGCCGTTTCAAAAAAACCGCGATTGTAGACCCCCGTTAGCCCGTCTCGTTCAGCCGCTTTGTGCAATTCCAGGTGGAGCAGTTTGTTTTCTGTCGAGGAGGCCAGTTCATCAATCAACAGTGGCAGCATCTCTTCTAAGACATCATGTTTTCGGGGTGCTCGTACTACCAGCCAGCCTTCGTAAAGGCTCAGACGTCCTGCCATGGAAGCGGCATAGAACTTGTCTGTGTTATGGCGTGTATCGAGATGAATAACGCCCTCTCGGGTCGTGTCCATATTGGACAGTGATTTCAGTAAGTGTTGTTCGTTGCCCCTGTTGATGCCGGCGACAGCGGAGTAGCGGGTAAGTCCGGGGCGTTCGTGTTCGTAGAGGTAGGCCGCGAAACCATAGTTGGGAAAATTACTGCAAAGGTGCTGCAGGGAGTTTTCAAACAACGTATTGACATCAGGGGCGCGATTAGCAACAGCACCTATGTCCAGAAGGGACTGAAAAACCCGGTTTTTAAATTGAATCTCTTTAATGTTGCGCCCAATTTTCCGATTCTGGGCATACGTGGTGTAGCCAAGACCTAAAAAATAGATAGAGTATCCTGCGCATAGATAAATATTAGCCCCGAATCCAATCTCCGGGCGGAGGTCAAAACCAGTGAAAAGGCCAATGCCAATGCCTCCCAGCAAGAAAAGAAGGGTTGCGATTAACAGGCGACGGGTTCCTCCCACAATCAGATTGTTCAGCAAGCAGCCGAGCCCCAGTGCCAGAGTCGACCAGAGGTAGTAGCCCAACATAGCGCCCCAGCCACCGAGCAACAGGCAATCGATGTACAGGTTTTGAAATTCGGCGCGCTTTGAGTTAGTGGCCAGTGCTGAGTGGCAGTAAGCCACCATGGGCCAGACGAGCAACAAGAAAGCCGGCGATATCAGCGACCAGCCCTCACCAGATTCCATAGCAATCCACACGCTGAGCCCAAAGGTATGGCAATAGGCAAAATACCGGGGAATCAGAATTGCTTTCGCCAGCCGGTGGGGATTCCATCCCGAGGCTGATTTTGCAGCAGTGTGTGTGTTGTCATCCAGCATAAGATGATTCCAAAATTCATCAATCTATGAAGCTTTCGGCTGGTTTTGCGATTTCTTGTGTTTTATTTAAGCTAGCACGGAGTGCCGGTAAAGTCACACTGCAGCATTGGCCGTGAATTAATACGCCAGAATAAGCTATACGTCTAAGCCACTTGTCTAATTTGTGGGTGTATGACTAGAGTAGCGTATGACTAAATTAGTGTTTGAGTAGGTAGACGTTTTGACTGCCGGCAGGCGGATTGTAAATGCTGTTAGTCACTTTAAGGGTGAGGGGACGCTGGCCGTTTTTAGCGTCACCTTTTACGGATTCAGTCGTTCACGGGCTTGCTTTGTTAATGCCTTGCCAGAGGTCCTGTCCAGTATTTGCAACTTATGATGCAGTGCAGTTTTGGCCAGCATGTGGGCCGTAACAGGTGCAGTGATCAGTAAAAATAATGAAATCAACAATTCATGTAGGCTCAATGCCCCTTTTTGGTGGGTGACCAGAACCATCGAGGCCAGCAGTAAGCAGCCCATACCCAGTGTTGTGGCTTTGGTCGGTCCGTGAAGGCGGGTATAAAAGTCAGGCAGCTTTACAAGGCCCAGTGAGCCAATAAACACAAAGATGGCGCCTGCTACCAGCAATACCGATACGACTAACTCTATCCAAAATTCCATTGCTTTATCCTGTTCTTAGGGGTGCCTTATTCGATTAGGTCGCCACGTAAAATGTATTTGCACATGGCGGCAGTGCTCACAAATCCCAGCATGGCTATTAACAAGGCGGCTTCAAAATAAAGGGTCGTGCCAGAGGCAATACCAAACAATATAATCAGTGCAATGCTGTTTATGTACATTGTGTCCAGCGCCAGGATTCGATCAGGCCTGCCTGGTCCTTTAAAAAGTCGCCATAAGTTAAGAAGCAGTGATACACAAACCAATATGCCGGCAATTAATATTGCGGTTTTTAGCATCCGAAAATCTCCTTAAGCGGTCGCTCATAACGGTGTTTGATTGAGGCGATCAACTCATCTTCATTCGTCAGGTTCAGTACATGCACGTAGAGCCATTTTTGATCTTCGGAGATCTCTGCACTGACCGTGCCTGGTGTTAATGACACTGTACTGGCAAGTATGGTGATAGGCAGTTCATGGTCGATATTCAATGGTATTGCAATAAAGGCAGGGTTCAGTTTTTTATTTGAGCCCAAGATTAAAAGCGCGACTTCGAAGTTCGCCACCACGATGTCTCCCATGACCATTAAGACGTAGCGTATGGTGGAGAGCGGCTTGCGAAAGCCCGGTTGCGGGTGTTGCATGCCCGATATAAGTAACGGTATTCCCAGTGCCAAAAAGGTTCCTAAAACGAGATGTCCAGGAGCCATTGTGTTGTTCAGCAACAACCAAACAATCAAAAGCAAAATCGAATGCAGTGGCATCGGGAGGAAGCGAAAACTCGGATTGGCCTTCATGGTTGACCCCTTCCTGTGTCTGCTGAGTTTATTACGGCAGGTCTATCATGGAGCTGAGCCGCTGCTGCATCAGTATATTCGGTCACTGGTCCACCAAATATGATTAACAGAGGAGAAGCGCTAAGCAGTAAAGCGACAGCCGTCAATTTCAACGGATGAATCGTTTCATTCGTGTTGGGCTCGCCGGATGAACGCCAAAAAATGGTGGTGCCCGCGCGTGATAACGCCACCAGACACATCAACCCGGACACTAAAACCACTGGCCATACCCAGGCCATTTCAGTCATCCCTTCGGCGGCTTGCAGTATGAGTATCTTAGCCGCAAAACCTGATAATGGCGGCATGCCCACCACCGTGAGTGCGGCAATGAAAAACGCGATACCAACGATCGCTGCCTGATTCATTGCCCGCGCGTTGACATAGCGGTCTTCGGCTTTACCCCGTTGTGTGCTAACGATGTCCGCGATCAGGAACAGTGCGCCTGTGACCAGAGTAGTGTGGATCATGTAGTAGAGTGCGGCAGAGGTGGCCGATTCCCGTTCCATGGCAATCCCAAGCATGAGTGTTCCTGCCGAAACCACTACTAAATTAGCCGCCGTTAGTCTTAAAGTTGGGCTGGCAAGCACACCGATGGCGCCCATGAATATGGTCAGTAGTGCCAGCGGCCACAGCCATGGTATGGCAATGCTGGCAAGCTCTCCCGCTCCTTCACCAAAGATAGTGGTATGTACTCTTAAGATACTGTAGACCCCCACCTTGGTCATAATGGCGAACGACGCAGCAACCGGAGCACTGGCTGCGGCATAGGTTTTGGGAAGCCAAAAATGCAATGGCAGCAAAGCGGCTTTGAGTCCAAACACGACCAACAGCAATAGGCCACCAGTCTTTGCCAAGGCCTGCTGGGACTCACCTAATAACGGAACTTTATTTGCCATGTCTTCAATATTAAGTGAACCAATCGTGCCGTACAGAATGCCCAGTGCGAACAGGAAAATACTCGAACCGACCAGATTCAGAATCACATAGTGGACGTTGGCTTTGGTTCTCTGCTTGCCGCCGCCATGAATCAACAAGGCGTAAGAGGCAATTAATAGCACTTCAAAGAAAACAAACAGGTTAAATACATCCCCTGTTAGAAACGCCCCGTTAACGCCCATGATCTGAAACATAAATAGCGGGTGAAAATACATGCCGTCGTTGTCGTCGCCTGCACATGCATAGAGCTGTGCACCCAATGCCAGGACTGAAGTAAGTAATACCGCCAAGGTTGATAGTCGGTCGGCCACCAGAGTGATGCCGAAGGGCGGTTGCCAGCCACCCAGAACATATATTTGAGGGCCTTGCTGATGGCTGGTGAGTAACAACAGCGTAGCCGCAGCTACGAGGATGAACATAGTGGAAATGGCAAAAATACGGTGCCGGTTAAGGCTCTTACTCAAAGGCGGCAGCAGCATGAGTACGGCAGCCAACATGGGTAATAATATTGGGAGAATAGGCAGGTGTTGCATTAGCCGTTCCTTTTATCTGAAGTGCTAATTCTGCCCGACTGGGATGGGTCCGGGAGCTGACCATCTACATGGTCATTGCCCTGATCCGCTCGAGAACGCATGGCTAATATCACTACGAACGCCGTCATCGCAAAGCCGATTACGATGGCGGTGAGTACCAGTGCCTGAGGCAATGGGTCGCTGTATTCAGTGGATCTCCCGAGCACAGCTGCACTGTCCAGCTTTTGGCGGCCACTGGCGAATAGGAATAGGTTTACAGCATAGGATAATAGGGTTAAGCCGATAACCACTGTGAAGGTGCGGCCCCTTAGCACCAGAAAAAAGCCACAGGTGGTGAGTACGCCGACACAGAGCGCATAGATCGCTTCCATTAATCGTGCTCCTTACTATAAATGCGCTCGCTTGTGGTTAACTTGCCCAGATTGGCCAGGATGAGCATCACAGCCCCTACAACGGTGAGATACACCCCTAAATCAAACAGCATGGCGCTGGCTAATTCGAATTCCCCAATCCAGGGTAGATGGAAATGGTCAAACCACGAGCTCAGGAAAGGTTTGCTAAAGAGCCAGCTACCCAATCCGGTCAGGATGGCGATTAATATGCCGCCAGCAATGAGCCATTGGTAGTCGATTTTGACTCTGGGTTTGATCCACTGAACCCCGTGTGCAATGTATTGCTGAATGATCGCGACCGCTGTGATCAAGCCTGCAATAAAGCCACCGCCCGGAACATTGTGCCCACGTATGAAAATGTAAGCGGATACCAGTAGGGCTAAAGGCAGAAGGCTCTGGGAGACCATTTCAAGCATCATCGGGTGAGGGTCGTTACTCCATGGGCGTCCTTTATCATCACGGCTCGGGAGGTAAATTCGCATTTTGGCAATCAGTTTGAAGATACCCAAAGCGGCAATGCCCAGTACTGTGATCTCGCCTAATGTGTCGAAGCCCCTGAAGTCCACCAAAATGACGTTGACTACATTGGTGCCGCCGCCGCCGGTTTTACTGTTGGCTAAGAAGAAATCGGAAATTGTATTTAAGGGCGTTGTGAGTATCGAGTAACAGATGGTGCCGATGACGCAGCCTAATATTCCAGAGAGCAAAAAATCAATGCTCAAACGTCTGTTGCTCGATTCTTTTAGTGTGCTCTGAGGCAAAAAGAATAGTGCCAGGAGCAATAAAATGATGGTGACAATCTCAACCGACAGCTGGGTCAGGGCTAAGTCGGGAGCCGAGAATTGAGCAAAGGCCAGCGATACCACTAATCCGACTACGGATAAAAATATGAGCGCAAGAAACCGTCTACGGTGCCAGATTACCGTTGCGGCTGCGCTTAATATCAGTAGTACCGCACCGGTTATCGTCACCCCATCCAGCGGTATCTGCGCGCGTGAACCTGTGTTTTGACTGAGGTCGAGTAGCGGGAAAGCTGCCATCGTTAAGGTGAATAACAAGAGGATAAAGATATACCGTTGCAGGGAACCATTCTCTAAAGCATTTATAAATCGTTCAGAAGTCTGCACGATGAACTGAATCACGCCTTCAAAGATATATTTGGCATCTGCCTCGTCGAAATGTGACTGAAACTCAAACATATGGCGGCGGTTGTAATAAATGATTGAGCCGCCCACCATTGCTAAAACACTCATCAGTAATGGCACATTCAGTCCGTGCCAAATGGCCAGACTATATGTCGGTAACCCATCGGAGATAACCGCTGCAGAGGCAACGCTCAACAGGTCTCCGACAACATAAGCTGGAAAGATCCCGACAAGTAAACACAAGGCAACCAGAATCTCGACCGGCACCTTCATATAGCGTGGCGGCTCTTTAGGGGTTTTAGGGAGGTCGACAGGTTCGCCGTTAAAAAAGACATCATGGATAAAACGAAAAGAGTAGGCTACTGAGAAAGCCGCCCCGATAGTGGCCAGTAGGGGGATCATCCAGGACAGAGACCCCAGCATACTCTGGTTAAGGGTTTCCGTGAAAAACATCTCCTTGGACAAAAAGCCATTCAATAATGGAACGCCTGCCATTGATAATGCCGCAACGATGGCCAGGGTGGCGGTGTAGGGCATGTATTTCCAGAGTCCATTGAGTTTGCGCATGTCTCTGGAGCCAGACTCATGATCGATAATTCCCGCCGCCATAAACAAGGAGGCTTTAAAAATAGCGTGGTTAATAATATGAAACACCGCGGCTACGGCCGCGAGGTCGGAATTCAGCCCCAACAAAAGTGTAATTAAGCCTAAATGGCTGATGGTTGAATAAGCCAGCAGGCCTTTAAGGTCGTGCTTAAACAGGGCGACATAGGCCCCTAACAGCAGCGTGATTAAGCCGGTTAAGCTGACGATCAAAAACCACATGTCGGTACCGGCCAGCACCGGGTAAAAGCGAGCCATAAGAAAAATGCCGGCTTTCACCATGGTGGCGGAGTGTAAGTAGGCGCTAACGGGGGTGGGCGCCGACATGGCATGTGGCAACCAAAAGTGAAATGGGAACTGGGCCGACTTGGTGAATGCGCCTATCAGTACCAGTATTAAAGCGATGGGGTAGGTGGCGTGAGAACGAATCAGGTCGCCATTTGCCAGAACGGTATCAAGATCATAGCTATCGACCATATTACCAATCAGTAACAGTCCGGCCAGCAGTGCAAGGCCGCCAGCACCGGTTATGGTCAGGGCCATTCTCGCGCCCTTTCGTGCATCGGACTTGTGTGACCAAAAACTGATCAACAGGAACGAGCTAATACTCGTTAATTCCCAAAACATCCAAAGTTGAATCAAATTATTGGATATAACAATGCCGACCATGGAGCTCATGAACAGGGTCAGGTAAGCATAGAATCGACCCATGGAGTCGTTGGCCGACAGATAGTACCGGGCATAGAGAATAACCAGCAGCCCAATGCCAAGAATCAAAAACAAAAAAAGCAGTGAAAGTCCGTCAAGACGAAAGGAGAGGTCCAGCCCAATCGCAGGGAACCAATCTATGGTTTGCCTGAGAGCCTGACCAGCAAAGATATCCCCCGCATAGATAAGCACCAGTACCAGTGATGCAATGGGTAGTATTGCCACAGAAAAAGCACACGCATTACGACCAAGGCGCTCTGTTAGCAGAGGGACAACAGTGCCTATTAATGGCAAAAGTACAACCCATAGCAGGTTCATGGTGAGAGTGCGCCTCCAATTGTATAACGAGATGACAAATAACTGACTGATTTATCGGCCATTTTCTGGTGTAGCTTAACTTTACACATTGTACGTTCTTGATCAAAAAACAAGAACGCTTATACGGTATATTTTTGTTTCCACGGCGGTTGTTCTGTGTACAAGTTGATTGACTGTTGATCTGTCTGGGTGAGCCTCGCCATAATCATCCTGGTTGCACCAGTTTGCAGTACTGCCGCGGAGACATCCCGGTCCATTGCCGAAACGCCCGGGTAAACGATCGGGCTTCCGAAAACCCCACCAGTTCAGCCACTTCGTTGACGGTGCGGTTTTCTTTCACCAACTTGTGTAGCGCGATTTCCCGCCGCACATTGTCTTTGATCTGCTGGTAGCTGGTGCCTTCCTGTTTCAAGCGCCTGTGGAGGGTCTGGGGTGACAGGTTCAGGTTTTTGGCCAGGGTTTTGAGCGCGGGAAATTCCAGTCTGTTGTTTTGGTTGAATGAGCTGGTGAGCTGTTGGCTGATGATGCGCTGCAAGCTGTTGTCGTCGCCGGGAATGGTAAGCAGGTCGGCGGGAGCATGTTGTAAGAATTGATCCAGCTCGGCCTGGCTGCGGATAATAGGTCGTTGCAGATAGTCGGCGCTGAAGGTGAGTTGGTTGATGTCGCTCTCAAGCAGCAACCTACCGGGAAACATAATGCGCAATTCATTGGCGTGACGGGGCGAACGGTGGGTGAGGCGGGTTTCCTGTAACGGGATCTTGCTGCCGATCAGCCAGCTGGCAAAGCGATGCCAGATGATCAGCCAAAATTCGAGGAAGAAGTGCTGCGGGTCCAGTTCCGGCTGTGCAAAGTGGATGCGGATGCGGGCGCTTTTGTCCTGTTCCAGCAGTTCGGTGTCAATGTCGTCGGTCATCAGCTGGTAAAACTGCATGCCGGTGTGCAGGGCCTCCCGCAGGTTATCGCAGCGCTGTGCCGCCTGTGCCATAAAGGCAAACGCGCCCCGTTTGCAGGGAGTGGCGGTAAATCCCATAAACTCGTCGTTCATCGCATCCCAGACACCCTGTATCAGAGCGGTCATTTGCTGCTCGTCGGTGCGCAGGTGCTCAATATGCAGCAATTGCGGATGGATACCGGCCTGTGTGAGC
>NZ_CBFIHX010000131.1:0-8971 GCF_965662505.1 Pseudomaricurvus sp.
GTGAGTTCTCTTTTGGACTCCTGACCCGCACAGAGAATGACGTTGTCGACCGCAAGCACCTTGGTGTTGTCGCCGACTTGGATGTGCAACCCTTCGTCGTCAATTTTCAGGTACTCACAACCGGGAATCATTTTGACCCCTTTGTTGATCAAACCCGTGCGATGAATCCATCCCGTAGTTTTGCCCAATCCACCACCGACTGTTGCTGTTTTACGTTGCAGCAGATAGACCTCTCTGGGTGACGGATAAACATCAGCGGTTACGCCTTCAATACCGCCGCGTGCTTGCAGACTCATATCGACGCCCCATTCTTGCATGAACGCTTCAATGTTCTGACTCAGTGAGGGGCCGGCGTGGGTCAGGTATTCCGAAACGTCAAAGCCGATACCGCCCGCACCAATGACAGCCACCTTTTCACCGACAGCTTTCTTGTCTTTCAAAACGTCCAGATAACTGAGAACTTTTTCATGCTCGACACCGGGGATGGCCGGGGTGCGCGGATTGATACCGGTAGCCAGAATGACTTCATCAAAATCGCCGTTATTCAATTGTTCGGCAGAGACTTTGGTGTCCAGTTGTAAAGTGACACCGGTCAGCTCGATGCGTCGCTGAAAATAACGGATTGTCTCGTAAAACTCTTCTTTGCCTGGAATCTGCTTGGCAATATTAAACTGTCCACCAATTTCACTGGCCGCGTCGAACAGGGTGACCTGATGACCGCGCTCTGCAGCAGACGTCGCAAAAGCTAAACCAGCCGGGCCTGCGCCAATCACTGCCAGCTTTTTCACTTGAGTGGTTGGCAGAAGATTCAGTTCGGTTTCGTGACAGGCGCGAGGGTTCACCAGACAGCTGGTCATCTTGCCGCTGAAGATATGATCCAGGCAGGCCTGATTACAACCAATACAGGTGTTGATTTCGTCACTCTTGCCTTCGGCAGCTTTGTTGACAAAATCTGCATCCGCCAAAAAGGGTCGAGCCATCGACACCATGTCGGCATCGCCATTGCTCAGTACTTCTTCGGCTTTCTCAGGGGTGTTAATACGGTTCGAGGTAATGACAGGAATCGTAAATTGATCTTTGAATTTAGCCGTTACCCAAGTAAAGGCGGCACGCGGAACCTTGGTGGCAATGGTAGGGATGCGAGCCTCGTGCCAGCCAATGCCGGTGTTGATAATGGAGGCCCCGGCTTTTTCAACCGCTTTACCCAGCATGACCACTTCATCATAGGTGCTGCCACCTTCAACCAAGTCCAACATGGACAGGCGATAGATAATAATGAACTCTTCGCCGACGGCTTCGCGGACACGTCGCACCACTTCAACCGGCAAGCGCATGCGGTTTTCATAGTTACCACCCCAGTCGTCGTCGCGTTTGTTGGTACGCTCAGCGAGAAACTGATTCAGGAAATAACCTTCCGAACCCATGATTTCGACACCGTCGTAGCCGCTTTTCTGAGCCAAAACGGCAGTGCGAACGAAGTCTTCAATTTGTTGTTCTATTTCTTCTTCCGAGGCTGCCTTGGGCTTGAAGGGATTGATCGGAGCCTGAATGGAAGAGGGGGCGATGGGGTTTTCATTAAAGGCATAGCGCCCGGTATGAAGAATCTGCATGCAGATTTTGCCGCCGGCTTCGTGCACAGCAGACGTAATGATTTGATGATCGGCACAATCTTCTTCGCTCCAGAGCATTTTTGTATGCTCATGGGTAGCGGCGCGTTTGTTGGGGCCAAAGCCGCCGGTGACGATCAGGCCAACACCGCCGCGTGCACGTTCTGCAAAAAAAGCGGCCATGCGCTCATGGCCATTGGGGGCTTCTTCCAGACCGGTGTGCATGGATCCCATGAGGACTCGGTTCTTGAGAGTGGTGAAACCCAAATCCAGTGGGGCAAGCATGTTGGGGTATAGATCTGCGCTCATGGCAATCTCCTGTGTAATTGTGCTCGTTCTAAAAGGCTAATAGTCGGTTGTTAACCAGAGTCTGCCGGTAGACTTCTCAGGCTGTGATTTTGTTAATTGATCAAGGATCAGATAAATCCGGCTTCTTTCAGGTGTTCAGTCATTTTTTCATACATCAGATTAAGACCGTTGATGGGGCGCATCATGACTTCGAAGTGCTTAATTTGTCCTTCATCGTCCCAGTGGATCAGGTCAACACCTTTAATGTTTTTACCATCTATCTTGGCGGAAAATTCCAGCGCAAAGCTGTTGTTATCAATCCATTCATGGTGGTATTCAAAGTCCTCAAAAATTTCGATGACCATGCTCAAAATATAGGCTGTGATGTCTCGGCCTTGTTTGGGTTTCCATACCGTTGGCGAGTGAAACTCGACCTGTTCTGCTAGCAGGTCGTGTAGCAGTGCCATGTCTTTTTCAAAAATCACTTTGTGCCAGCGTTCGAGACGATCATCTTTCATGTGAGGTTCCTAAATTGCTCCACTTTAAAAGTGTTTCGCTACGCGATTCTTAGCGGATCAAGATTTCTGTTGTCGTTTTAATCGAAGGCGTAGTTTTAATCAGAAATATCGTTTTAATCGAAAATGGTGCCCACTTTATTCAGCTCTTCAAACTCCGGTTCCCGCTTTTCGGCTTTCGCCATAAAGGTTTCCATCATGTCAGTCTGAGGTTGGAACATGCCACTTTGCCAGACGGACATGTAATTTAAGCTTTCAGCAACGCTGTGGTCGCGGGTGTAGTTGATCATTTCTTTACAACCGGCAACGGCAAGGGGAGAGCGAGCGGCAATTTGCTCGGCGATTTCCATGACGCCTTCGAGCATGGTGGCCTGATCTTTAAAAACTCTGTTAACCAGACCCGCCTGCAGGGCTTCGTCCGCGTAAAAGCGTCGTCCGGTGTAGGCCAGCTCTCTTACCAAGCCTTGAGGAATTAGTTTGGGTAACCGTTGCAAGGTGCCTACATCCGCCGTCATGCCCAGCTTGGTTTCTTCAATGCTGAAAAAGGCATCCTCAGTACAATAACGACTGTCACAAGCTGTCACCATGTCGACGGCGCCACCGATACAGCCACCCTGAATAGCGGCCAGAACCGGCATACGCACTTTCTCAAACTGGCTGAGGGCATCTTGCAACTGCAATACGGTGCGGCGCAGGTTTTCGTGTTTGCGGCCGAGTTCTTGATCTTTTTGCAGACTGCCCCCGGTAAACACCGCCAGATCCATGCCGGCGGAGAAGTGCTTGCCGGTAGAGGAGAGGACAATGACCCGAGCTGCGGCTTCATCGTTAATGTGTCGAACGACTTCCGGCAACTCTTGCCATAGAGCAGGGTTCATGGTGTTCAGAGCGTCTGGGCGATTGAGCTGGATATGGGCAATTTTGTCGGCAATCGTCAGTTTGAGGCTTTCGTAACTCATGTGGCGGCTCCTGGGGACTAATGAATGGCTGAAACTAGACGGTGTCCAGTTTGTGATTTTGCTAATCTATCCCTTCATTTTGACAGTGTCAAGATTGGCTGGTAGATTGAATGCCATCTTTAATCAGCGCCATCTCTAAACAAGTGCCGCCTTGAACAACCCACACCAGTGATGAATACGAACGTGAAGACCAGCGCTCATAGCACCAGTACCCATTCAGCTAAGGCGTCATATCACCATGGTGATCTGCGACAAGTGCTAATGGATGAAGCGGCCAAAATGATCCGCACGGACGGCGAGCACGCCTTTTCTATGCGAAAACTGGCTGCGCAAGTGGGCGTCTCCCGTACTGCGCCATATCACCATTTTGAAGATAAGCAGGCACTTTTGTGCGCCATCGCGGAGGAGGGCTTCCGTCGTTTTCAGTTATTTGACGTTTCTGTGGCTCAAGATCCGGAAACCGGTTTGATTGCCTTTGAGGTTTTGCAGGGTTTTGTCGACCGCTATGTCCGGTTCGCACTGGATAATGCTGAATATTATGATCTGATGTTTGGCGGACATCTCTGGAAAAATCAACAGCTTACAGAGTCTCTCACCCGTGAGGCTCACACGTCATTCAGGCGTTATGTCGAGGGCATCCGCCGCTGGCAGGATCAGGGTTTAATTCTGAAATCCATTGATCCTCTGCGTTATGCCCAGGTGAGCTGGAGTACCTTGCACGGCATGAGTCGTCTGCTCATTGACGGTATCTACGTTGACGAAGCGGCAATCGAGCCGGTATCCCACAATGCTGCCATGATGTTCTGGGCCGAACTGACCGGTCAGGCACGTCGTTAAAACGCTTTGATTTCTCAATTCCCTCAAATACAGCTCTTCTTGTGAAGAATTGCTGTTGATTTATGCGCAACTTCCCTGTTTTTACCAAAAGCGCTTGTCGCTGCTTGCGGTTTCTCACTTCTTGATCTAGACGATATAGGGAGTGAGTCGGGGCCATCGTCAATAAACACAACAGATTCAATAGCATAAGCACACCGAGTCGCATTTTCTCGCCTACACTCATAGAAACGGTTGAACGCTAGACGAAGTGGTTAAACGTCAGGTTCTGGCCAGGGATGTTTCAGGGGAAAAGATCGGCATGCAAGATGTGATGTATATCAAGATCGGTGGCTATATCTGGAAATTATTCGAAGATGGCCATCTGGAGTTACTGGCGCCTGGCGAAACCGTTCCAGAAGGTGAAGTGGTTATCACGGATGTGCCTCCAGAGACAATCCTTAAGGGAACGTTACTGTCCAGCGGAACGAGCGCGGTTACCACCATCTTTGGCAATGTGGATCGGGATGGTGATGAAACGATTCCCCAGGCCGGCTTTCGCACTTACACCTTGCCAGATTCTACGGAGTCGGTAGAAAACCCCTCAACCCTCGTCCAGCGCCTGAGTTCTGAGGCTGCCATCACCATCGAAGTCAACGATGATGAAAACCTCGAAGACAGCTTCGTTAACCGTTTTGAAAACCCCTCCGTCGACTTTTTTGGAACCACTTTCGAGATCGATGATGATTGGACCGTTGAGCTGGCGCTGATTGACAGTTCCGGTCAGGTATTCATCAGTCAGTCCATTGTCGTGGGAGGTGTATGGGAGTTACCAGATCAGGATCTGACGCCGCTGGCGGAAGGGCCGTTTATTGCTGTGGCGTCGGTAACGGATTTTTACGGCAACCGTGTCAGTAGCTCAACCACCAGTGTGAAAGATACTCTGGCAGAAGGGGTGTCCGTTGAAGGTGATACGGGCGATGACACGATTATCGATATGTTTGAAGCGCCAGCGGCCCAGCTTTCCGGTGAGTTTGCTCATGTACAGGCTGGCGCCAATATTGATCTATACGTGACCGATATTGCAGGCACGGAGCTTAAGTTTTCCACCACACTGAACGCTGACGGTACCTGGTCGCTTGTGGGTGACCTGAGCAGTTTGGTGGAAGGCACCCTGACACTGCGTTCTGAAACCATAGATCTGGCTGGCAACCCGGCCCAAATCAGTAACACCGTTGAGCTGTTTCTTTCCCCGACGATTACCGTGAATAACGACGACCCTGACGGTGTCTTCAATCAATATGAAGCGCCGACGGAAGTATTTTACGGTACAACCTTGAATGTCGAAGACGGCCAGACTGTCACCGTGACTGTTTCTTCCAGCGGCGGCGGATCGCCACTGGTGCTGACCACCACAGTCGTCAATCAAACCTGGACGATTGATCCCTACGATGTGTCCAGCCTACCGGATGGCACGCTCACCATTACCGCGGATACCGTGAATCTGGCGGGGCAGCCTGCGCAAGATCAAATCAACTGGCGTCTCGATCAGACAGCCGACATCGATGCACAATTTATCGACCCCAATACCGATGGCGTCTATAACGCACTGGAGGCCATGGCTGCTTCGGTCATTGGTAACGTAATCGATATCGAAGACGGTCAACCGGTGGCCATTCAAGCTGAAGATACCGCAGGCAATGTGATTCGCGGTACCGGTGTTGTTTCTGGTGGGAGCTGGGCCTCTATCGATTTTGATGTGTCGGCGGCGGCTCCGGGTGAGCTGAAACTGACCATTCTGGGGATTGATGTTGCCGGTAATCGGGTTAACGCGACGGCAACCATTGATTACGATCCTATCGCCATCATTGATGATATTGCAGACGATCCTGCCGATGCAGACCAAATCTTTAATCTGGATCAGGTAACCAACAAAATTACGCTTGCGGGCAGCACTGACAACATAGAGACCGGTCAGCCGCTGGTCATTACGATTTCAGATGGCGTGAACCCGGATGTGGTGATTAATACCGTGTCAGTGCAGGGCGCAACGGGGATCTGGAGTGATACCGGTCCGGGCACCTGGACAACCGCGACAAACGGCGTGGATATTTCCAGCCTGAACGATGGGGATCTTACCGTCACCATTACCGGGTCGGATGTTGCCGGCAACCCGGCGTTGGGTACCGATACCATCCATAAAGACACCATAGCTGTCATCACCGTTCAATTCGATCAAGCCATTTACGAAGCCAATAACGTTGAAACTGCGACGGTTAGCGGTACGGTCACAGATGTCGAAAGAGGGCAGAAAGTCAGTGTTTCAATAACAGATACTGCGGGGAATGGACCTGTAAGCTTGATGGGAACCGTCGGCCTCGGCGGACGTTGGACGGGGGATGCCTCGGTCGATTTGTCAGTTTTACTGGACGGCACCTTAACGGTTGATGTTTCGGTGTTGGATGTGGCAGGTAACGAAGCTACGGCAACCAATACCGCCCCCAAAGATGCCGTAACGATCACCATCCTAAACGATGATGACGGTGTTGGCAGCGATTACACCTACGACGATGGCACCTTTAATCAATACGAATCACCAACCACCTCATTTTATGGTGTGACCACCTTTGTGGACGATGGCAGCACCGTCACGCTGGAAATTACTGATGGAACCACGACCGTCACTGAAACGGTGACGGTGTCGGGCAATGCTTGGCGAATCGATAATGTCGACCTTTCCGGTTTAGACGATGGCACCCTGACCGCAACGGCGACGGTGACCAACAGCCTTGGCGATACCGACAGTGCCAACCTGAACCGCGAACTGGATCAAACCGCGGCGATTGATGCCGAGTTCGTCGATCCCAATACCGACGGGGTGTATAACGCACTTGAAGCCATGGCTGCGGCGCTACTAGGTAACGTTACCGACATTGAAGATGGGCAGTTGGTTGACGTTACCGTGGAAGACAGTCTGGGGCAAAAAATCACTGGAACAGGCACTGTCTCCGGCGGCACTTGGAGTACCTCGGGACTGGATTTATCAGCTGCTGAACCGGGAACCCTGACGCTTACGATTGAAGGTAGGGATGTTGCAGGTAATCTGGCGACTGCAACTGCCACGATTGATTACGACCCTATTGCGGTTATTGATGATCTGGCTATTGACGATCAGGACAGCGATGCCGATCAATTATTTAATGCCGCTGAAGTTGGAGCAGGAATAACACTGGAGGGGACTACCAGCGGTATCGAAACCGGTCAGTCGTTAACCATTACCATATCCGATGGAGTGAATCCCGATGTAGTGGTTAATAGTAGTGTCGCTGGTGCTACAGGCACAGGCAGCGCCACCGGCGCAGGCAGCTGGATTACTGCACTGAATGATGTGGACTTATCAGCACTCAACGATGGTGATTTGACGGTAACAATCACAGGAGAAGATGTAGCGGGTAATCCAGCAACGGGTACCGACACGATTCACAAAGATACTCTGGCCGCGATTACTGTGCAGTTTGATGGCGATGGGCAACTATCAGCCAGTGAAATTACCGCAGTTTCCATCAGTGGCACCACGACAGATATTGAGGCAGGGCAAACCGTCACCGTCACAATCTCCGGCGGTACGGCTGCTGATATTGTCTTTGACGCTATCATTCAGGCAGACGGAAGTTATAGCAGTTTAAATAACGCAACTGATACAACCTACGATCTGAGTGGGTTTGATGATGGCACATTAACGGTTGATGTGGCTGTAGAGGATGTTGCTGGTAATCCGGCGACGGCCACCAATACCACCATCAAAGATGTTGTTGTCGAGATTGATATTGATACAGGTGCTAATGGTCTTGATGTTGCAGCGATCAAAAGCGGATCATTAACGGATTATTCCGGGACGACGGATGCTGAAGATGGACAAACTGTCACTCTCACTATTTCGGATGGTGTGAACTCCCAGAGCCAAACCTCTACGGTTTCCAGTGGGGCTTGGTCTATCACAGGATTATTACCAACAGGTCTGGTCGCTAACAGCGAATGGACATTAACCGCGACGGTCGATGATCAGGCAGGCAACACGGCGACAGACAGCACACCGACCATTATTCAGCCGACCACGGTCATACTTGCAGAAGCAAATGTGAGCTTTGTTCCGGATGTGGCTGTGTCGCAGATTTTGTCGCAAATTGATGCTGATCCCGCGTTTAACCCAGGTCCATATACTTTCAGTGATGCTGCTCGTCAGGTGGATTTTGACAGTTTAACTTCTAGCGATGGGTCAGGTGATAGCACAACCAGAGTAGAGGTTTCACCCGATGGTAAAACCATTCAGCTGATTCGTAATGGCGACAATTTTGTCGTTATTGAAGGTGTTATAGATGATACTTCTGGCTCGGTAACTTTGACCTTAAGGGGAGGCATTGAACAGGCTCCCGGCCTTAACGCTATTGCCAGTAACATTCTGATTCAAACCACGGAAAATGATGTGTCGGGTGATCCAAATGCCGATGTGGTGGAGTCAGAATTAAGATTTGTGATTCGGGATACCTCGCTGGAATTTGCCGTAGACGATGCTTATCAGGTGGTTGAAGACACAACTACGACGGGTGACCTGTTTGCCAACGATAACTTGCAGGAAGGCCCGCTAACGATTCAATCCATTAGATTCAATGGAACTGATTACAGTGTGAGTACAACTACACCCGCTGTCATTACAGACGCTACCGGAATTTTGACGGTGAATAGCTCTGGCACCTGGAGCTTCGAAGCCGCACGTAATCAGGACAACTCCACA
>NZ_CBFIHX010000132.1:0-6812 GCF_965662505.1 Pseudomaricurvus sp.
GCCAGTTAGCCGCTAGTTTGCGGTTTTAAGCGACTCGATGGCGTTCTTGACCGTTTGTTCACGCAAAATTTGCGGCAAAATGACCGGCGGTTCATTTATCTTCCCTGAGTATAAAAGATAGAGTGGAACACCGTTGCGCCCAAATTGAGACAGTAAATGCGTGATCTCGGGGTTGTAGTGGGTCCAGTCGCCTTTGAGTTTGACGATACCTGCCTGTTCGAAGGCGTTTAAGGTGGTTTCTGTGTCCAGAGCGATCTTTTCGTTAGCGAGACAGGTGATGCACCAGTCTGCGGTCAGATTCACAAAGGTGGGTGTGCCGTTGGCCAGCAGTTGATCCAATCGCTCTTGGGAATAGGGTTGCCATTGGTTGGCGAGTGCGGCCTCTTGGGTGAGGTCGCTATGGTCCGAATTGTTCAGGTTGGACAGTGGCCATAGGGCTGTAATCAGAACGACCACGGCAAGCACTTTCTGAGTGACGCGAGCCGGCTGGTGTTGCCACAACCATGCGGCAAAGGTGAGCCCAAGTGCACCCGCGGACAGGGCTACGACAGTGTCGCTACCTGTCTGGCGTCCCACAACCCACAGCAGCCAAAGAGCGGTCAGGAAGAGCGGGAAGGCAAGCAGTTGCTTTAGGGTTTCCATCCATTGGCCGGGTTTTGGCAGTCTCTGAGAAAGTGATGGGAAGTAGGTCAGCAATAAAAATGGTAGCGCCATACCGAATCCCAAAACGGCAAAGACGGTCAGGGCCAGTGGAGTGGGTTGAGTGACAGCAAAGCCCAGCGCACCGCCCATAAATGGCGCGGTGCAGGGGCTGGCAACAATCGAAGCCAGCGCACCGGTAAAGAAAGAGGCGCGATAGCTGTGGCCTTCCGTCAGGGATTGTCCACTGCCGCTGAGTTGTCCGCCCAGTTGTATAAAGCCGGATAAGCCAAGCCCCATGATGAAGAACAGGTAGGCCAGCAGTGCGACGACCAGTGGTGATTGCAGCTGAAATCCCCAGCCAATGGCTTGCCCTGCCTGACGAAGCAGTAGCATCACGGTAGCGATGGCGACAAAGGTGGCGATCACGCCGAAGGTATAGGCCCAGCCATGCAGGTGCTGTTGGTGAGGGTTTTCCCGACTGCGGGCTAGGCTGAGCGCTTTAAGAGACAGGACGGGAAACACGCAGGGCATCAGATTCAGTAGCAGGCCGCCAATCAATGCGCCGAACAGCGCCAGCCAAAAGCTGGTGTTGCCGGTTGATCCCTGCCCTGTATCTGACAAAGCGCTTATCGACAGGCTTTGTGGGCCTGGTGCAGCGAGCACCTCGGCTTTTCCTTGGTGAATGCGGATTTGCTGTTGCTGTGGCGGGTAGCAGAGTCCCGCATCCGCACATCCCTGAGAGTGAACCGTCACAAGCAAGGGTTCGCTCTCGTTGTGGGCAGGTAGTGGTACCAGTAGATCCAGCGAGTCGTAATAAACTGTCAGATCTCTTTCGTAGTAGTCATCGTATTTGTTAATACCGTCAGGCAGCTCTGCGCTCAGGGGGGCGTTGTTGAATACCGCTTTGAGCTGGTGTTGGTAGAGGTAGTATTTCGGTGCAATGTCCCAGTGCAGGGACAGCACGGACCCGTCGATGGGCTCGGCAAGTTGCGAGCCGTCGACGACAGTGGCGCTGAGTTGGTAGGCCTGTTCCACTGGCAGGAAGCTGACTTCGCCCGGATTGTTGGCGAACAGGTTGTCGGTTGCGCTGTTTGCCGGGCTCGCCGACATGCTGGATTGGCGGGTCAGATCTGTACTGGCCGAGCCGAAGGGATTATTTGCCTGACTGTTGAGAGGCAGAAGCGAAGTGGCGAGTAATAACAGGCAGGTTAACAGGGGGAGTCGGCTCGAAAGCATAAGTCAGAAAATCCGGCAGTGATCGGGTGGTATCGTTAACTGATTAATTGCGGCCGCCAGTATGCCACGATTGTGTCGCAATAGCTGAATGACGTTAGGCAGGCCGTGTTCTGTGGTGTTTTTGCGTGTTGTGCGTCGTTGCTTTGATCGTATTTATCAGGCAGAGTTTCCCGCAGTGTGTGAGTGGAAGTATCAATGGAACGCTTGAATTGTATGAAATGCACATCGGTTTGGCGATTTGAGTCGCTGATGATGTGGCTTCTGGTGATAGTCGCGGTGTCGCTGGGAGGTTGTATGACTGGCGAGCCAGAGCCGGATTCCAAAGTCGCGCCACAGCCCGACGTGCCCTCCGGACCGAAGCCGCCGACTGTTGAGCAGCAGGTCAGTCTGATGTTACGTCAGGCTGAGAGAGCGATGAATGGTGACCGGTTGATGTATCCCGATAATGACAACGCCTATGACCGATATCAGGCTGTGCTGAAGCTCCAGCCGCAGAACGCTCAGGCTAAATCCGGATTGCAGGTGATCATTGTTCGCTATGTGCAAATGGGGCGGGAAGCGCTACGGCACAGTCGTCTCAGCAGTGCCAGACTCTATGCCGATCGCGCCAGGTTTATAGACGCAGATAACCCCTTGTTGCAGGAATTTGAACAACATTTGGCAGAAGCTTCTCGTCAGCATGCATCGGTACCGGTGAAAGTGGCTCCCGGGCCGGCATCCAGCAAGTTGGGTGCATCTGAAGCAGGCGCCGAAAACGAATACAGTCTCGATGTGTCGGATCTGAATCAGCGCGACGATGCGGTTCTCGCGGTGCTTAAAAAGGTGGCTGACAGGGTGAAAAATACCGATGAGGTGTTGTTGATTGTCGCTCGTAATGACGCTGAAGGTCGGTGGCTCTATAAAGAAATGAAGAAAGCGGCCGAGGGTTATCGTATCCGTGGAGATATCAAGGTGGGTTCGCCGCCCAGAATTGTTGTCTATCCGCCGATCCAGTAACTTTGTTATCGTACCCCTGAAGCTGTTAGCCTCACCCTTTTAATCAAGCGGAAAACATTCTGTGACTCTCTATCGACAACTTATTTTGGTCATTACCTGCCTGATCGCCAGCATTATGGCGGGTAATTTCGTGGTCAGTGTGATGAATGCCCGCGCTTTCGTCACTGAACAGATGGAGGTCCATGCCCAGGACACCGCCACGTCGTTGGGGCTGACGATCACGCATGCGGCTAAAGCCAAAGATGAGGCCGAGATCCGTTCCTTTGTGGATGTGGTGTTTGATCGCGGTTATTACCGTCAGGTTTCATATCGAAACGTCGCAGGCGATATGGTTATTGACAGCAAGGTGGCTGCCGAGATTATGGGAGTTCCCGACTGGTTTGTTCGCTTGATCGACTTGCCCGAACCGTCGGGTCACGCAGAGGTGATGTCAGGCTGGTTTCGTCTGGGGGCCGTAGATGTGGTGTCTCACCCCGGGCTGGCCTATCGGGATCTCTGGCGGGTTTTCAAACACCAACTGTGGTTGTTCTTGTTCACCTCGGTGATTTGTTATTTGCTGGCGGGTCTAGGATTGGCATTCATGCTGCGGCCTCTGCGTCGTGTGGAGGCTCAGGCTGACGCAATTTGCCGCAGAGAATTTCCGGTGCAGCATCGAGTGCCCTACACACGTGAACTGCGCAGTGTGGTGCAGGCTATGAATCGCATGGTGGAGAAGGTTCAGTCCATGTTTCAGGAGCAGGTCGAGCTGTCGGGCGAGCTGCGACGGCAGGCACACTTCGATCCGGTGACCGGATTGCTAAACCGCACCGGGTTTGATGCCCATCTGGCGTCGCGAGTGGCGTCTGAGCGCGGCGGTAGTGCTGGTGTCATGATTCTGATTCAGTTGGGCGGCCTGACAGGGTTTAACCAGCATGTCGGTCGCGAAGCCGGTGATAAATGTTTACAGAGTCTGGCGAAGACGCTTCAGCAGTCACTGGTCGAATACCATGACGCGATTCTGGGGCGCCGCACAGGTACTGATTTGTGCGCTTTTATCCCGGTTGTCGATCGTGAAGACGGAGAGGTCGTGACCGACGAGTTGTTTTCAAATTTGCAGGGGCTGGGATGGCTTCGCGAGGCCGAAGAATTGCAGTTGCATATGGGGGTGGCTTTTGCGTCGCGTGTGACCGAGCAGGTTGGCCTGCTGGTGAAAGCAGATTTGGCATTGCGGCAGGCTCAGCATCAGGGGCAGGCCAATATCCAGTGGCATCATCTCCAAGCGGATGGTGCAGATCGCTCTGCGAGCCAGTGGCAAGAGCTGCTTCGTGAAGCCATAGACGAGAACTTGTTCACTTATCATGTGCAGCCAGTCTTTGAGCCGGATGGAGTGACCGTTAGCTTGCTGGAGGTTTTTTGCCGCCTGCCTGACGGTGATGAACTGCTGGCAGCCGGTGTGTTTCTGCCTATGGCGGAGCGCTTTGGGATGGCAGAAACTATCGATCAGATGATGATTGAGATGTTGGCGGTTCGCTACGCCGGAGTAGATGGACCCAGATTGAGTGTGAATCTATCCCCCTCATCTCTGGTGAGTGACACATTTCTTCTGTGGCTTGACGGCGTGTTGCGAAGCTATCCAGGGTTCGCCCAGCGACTGGTCCTGGAGTTACCAGGACCCTCTCTGGCTACGCAGGAAAAGGCAGTTCGGGCATTGGCCGTGAAGCTCAGTGAGCTGGGAGCTCAACTGCTACTGGATCATTTTGGCACTGGCGTGGCAGCGTTTGCTTACCTGCAAAGTTTGCCGTTATTTGCGTTAAAAGTGGATCGCTGCTTTATTCAGGACATAGATCAAAATGCGGATAATCGCTTTTTTGTGCAGTCGGTGGTGCAGATTGCACACAGTTGCGATGTGAAGCTGTTGGTGGAAGGCGTAGAGACCAAAGAGGAGTGGCGGGTACTGCAATCCTTGGGAATTGACGGTGCCCAGGGTTACTATCTGGGCAAGCCGGTCGCTGCTGAGGTTTAGGTCAGGCCGTGGTTTAGCTCAGGAAGCCGCAGAGACGGGACATGGAATCTAACAGGAATAAAGTCGATGAAAACCGTTAACCCTCTATACTTGTTGAACCTGCGCGGTAGGTGGGGATTGCACCAGTCCCAGTGGGCTCGCCTCAGAAGCCTGGCCAGGGCGGTGTGTATTGGTGTGCTGTTTTGCGCGTCAATCCAGGGCTCGTCGGCCTTTGCGGATCGCGCTAACTCAGAATTGTCACAGACATCGGTCAGTATTGGCGATGCCCGTATCCGCTTGCCGTTACCGGGACAGACGACTGCAGTCGTCTATCTGACGTTACACAATGCCTCATCACAGCAGCAGTTACTGACTGGGGTGAAGGTGGTCGGCAGTGATCGTGCAGAGTTGCATAAACACATCCATGAAAATGGCATGATGAAGATGAGAAAAGTTGATCAAATCCCGGTCGTCGCTGGGGACACGCTGAGCTTTGAACCGGGTGGTTATCATATTATGGTCTTTGATATGGCAGTCGCGGCGCCGGCTCTGTCAGCACAGCGAGTTTATCCGGTAACGCTGATTTTTGAGGGTGGGCAGAGTGTTAACGCCGATGCACAGCCAGTAAGGTAGGACGAAGAAGAGAGCATGAGCCTGTGACCCAGTAGGGGCGCAGTGGTTGTACATAAAGAAACGGATAAGGTTTAGCCATGGGAAAGTTGGGTGAGTTTGGACAGGGTGTTCGGGAGCGCTGGCAGGATTGGCGTGAAGATGGCGCGGGCAGCTGGTTCGTTAGAACGCTGCTGATACTGGTGATTTTGTATCTGCTGGGTGCCGCGTTGGTGGGCTTTTTCTGGAGTTCTGAACCCGATCATTTCACGGTCAGGGAGTCGGTGGCGTTGACGGCAGAAGGCCGTCCCATGTTGATCGGTGTGGCGACTACCAGCACATTGATTCGAGTGTCTGAAACCCTGCTGGATAAGCCCGGTGGCTTTTTGAGCAACGATGTTATGCCTCCCGGCCTGTGGCTCGATAACATGCCAAACTGGGAATACGGAGTGTTGATTCAGGTTCGCGACATGAGTAAAGCCATGCGTGAGGCTTTCAGCCGTTCACAATCCCAGTCCACGGAGGATAACTCTCTCGCGCGAGCGGAATCGCGGTTTAATTTCGATAACAAAAGCTGGGCGTTGCCGGCCTCTGAGTCGGAGTATCGAAACGGCATAGAGTCTCTGCACAATTATTTGTTTCGCCTCTCGGATGATGACCAGCATAACGCCCAGTTCTTTGCGCGCGCGGATAACCTGCGTTATTGGCTGAGCACCGTAGAAACTCGTTTGGGCAGTTTGTCTCAGCGTTTGAGTGCCAGTGTTGGACAGCGTCGCTTGAATACCGATCTGGCGGGTGATGTCGCTGCGCGTAAATCGACATCAACCCCACGTGAGATGCAAGTGAAAACGCCGTGGCTGGAAATCGATGATGTGTTTTATGAGGCGAGGGGCAGTACCTGGGCGCTGCTGCACTTCCTGCGCGCTGTCGAAGTAGATTTTGCTGACATCCTGGAGCGAAAGCACGCTCTGGTCAGTCTTCAGCAAATCATACGCGAGCTCGAAGGAGCTCAGGCGCCGATGTACAGTCCGATGATTTTGAATGGTGGCGGGTTTGGTATGTTGGCCAATCACTCGCTGGTGATGGCTTCGTACATTTCCCGGGCCAATGCCGCAATTATCGATCTGCGTGAACTACTGTCCCAGGGTTGATTGTTTGACTCTGTCGTCGCCTCTGCCATCTCTTTAGCATGCTGGGGCGAGGCGCTGGACCGATCCCGACTTGTCTTTTCAGGTCGGGAGGTCAGATTTTTCCTCTTTGTCCGCTCTCCTCTATCAATCTTTGACATCAATTCCCCGTATTTGGGTTGACGTATTATTCTTCATTTGGTGTGATGTGCGTCACACTC
>NZ_CBFIHX010000132.1:6822-8959 GCF_965662505.1 Pseudomaricurvus sp.
TGGCCTGCGTGAAGCTTGCTCAAAATATAGGACACGATAAGCTCTCTAGTACTTAGGGTTTAGTACTTAGGTATTAGTGCTATCAGTTCTGACCGGTTTGAGTCACTGATCAACTGCATTCCCATTTCTCTTTTATGCAATCTACGGAAGCCGAATGACCGCTGAGGCGTTCCCATCAACACGTATACATTTCAGTGATGAAGCGACTGAGGGATTGCTCTATCGCATGAGTGACGCGTATTTCCTTATCGGCGCTGACCGTGTTATTGAGCGCGCTAATCCGGCGGCTCATCTTTTATTCGATACGCCTGAGCTGGTCGGTCTGCGGCTGGAGCATCTTGTCCAGCAAGATGTGAATTGGGCTTCTGTCTCGTCAGGCGATCGATTTAACCTGAGTGCCCGTCGTCACGACGGCAAACAAATCAAACTGAATTACTACGCGCCAGCCGGAGACGGTTATCACCACTGCGTGATATCACTGGTCAACCCAGATCAGCCATATCGTGAGCAGTTGCTCCGTCAGACTTCGCTGGTGCGTGCCGCTTTATGCTCCATTACTGATGCCGTGATTTCTGTGGATGCCAAGGGCGTCATCGAAACCATCAATCCCATGGCTCGCGAGCTGTTGAATCTGACGAATCAAACCGCCAGTGGCTTGCCCATCGGCCAGGTTTTGGTGATCGCGGATTCGGTCACGCACCGGGTTCTGCCATCTCCGGTTCTGGATGTACTGAAGCGGGGGGCGATCAATGATTTTTCGGAAGTCTTTTTGTATGCTGTTGAGCGCAAGCCAGTACTGATCAGCTTGCAGGCGATCCCCCTGCGAAATGCCGCGAGTGAAGTGGATGGCTGCTTGTTGATCTTTCGCAACAGCTCGCAGGTAGATCGGGATCGGCTGCGAGTTAAGTGGCAGGCGCGTCACGATACTTTAACGTCTCAGTTGAACCGTCAGGCGTTCGAGGTTTCTATCTCCCAGGCCATGGAGAAAGCGCAGAACGAACCGGTCAGCTTTGGCCTGCTGTACATCGATATTTATCAGTTTAAAGTCATCAACGATACCTGTGGCCATGCTGGCGGGGACGAACTCCTGAGGCAGCTGGCAGAGTTGATCGCCAACAAGTTGCGCAGCCAGGACATGCTGGCGCGTCTGGGCAGCGATGAGTTCGGCGTGCTGATTTACAACACCACACTGGCGGGCGCTCAGCGTCTGGCCAGCTCTGTCATCGACGCTGTACAGAATTATGAATTTCATTGGGGCGCGCAGGTTTACAAGGTGGCTGTCAGTATCGGTGTAGTGGTGATTGATGAGTCATCTGAATCCGAAGCGCAGGTGCTGGCCACCGCCAATGCTGCCAGCTGCGCGGCGAAAGAGCTGGGGCGCAATCGCATCCACTGGTACAACAAGGATCAGGAAGTTGAGCAGCGCCGCAGTGAAATCAACTGGGTGGTAAATATCAGCCAGGCATTGGCGCAAAATCGGTTTAGCCTCTTTCAGCAAAAGATTCAGCCGATGGACGGCTCGGAAGATCACTACGAAATTTTGCTGCGTTTGCGGCAGCAGAATGGCGAGCTGGTGAATCCGGATGTTTTTATCCCCGCTGCAGAACGCTATGGTCTGATGGACGATGTTGATCGCTGGGTTGTAGACAAAGTGATCGGGTATCTTAGAGAGCGGATGGAACTCTTCTTGCCACCGCGAGTGTATACCGTGAACCTATCCGGAATGACCATCAGTGATCCTGAATTCAGTAACTACGTCTTGTCGGCAATTGAGCGCAGCGGCATTGATGCAACCCTGTTGCATTTTGAAATTACGGAAACGGCAGCCATTCGACATCTGGATAACGCCATTGAGTTTATGCGTCGGTTGCGCGAGCGGGGCAGTCGTTTCTATCTGGATGACTTCGGCAGCGGCTTGTCCTCCTTTGCGTATTTAAAAGAGTTGCCGGTCGATTACCTGAAAATTGACGGCAGCTTTGTCAGCACCATGCTGGAAGACTCCGCCAGTTTCGCCATGGTCAGTACCTTTAATCACCTCGCCCACTCCATGAATCTAAAGACGGTGGCTGAGTACGTGGAGACGGAAGAGCTGCTGGATGCGTTAATCGATATTGGTGTCGACTTTGTGCAGGGGTTT
>NZ_CBFIHX010000133.1:0-8899 GCF_965662505.1 Pseudomaricurvus sp.
ATGCCAATCGCCTGATTAATAAGGTGACTCTGGATGCAACCGATCCGATTTCAAAGCAGACAGATTTCAAAAAATGTGCGGTGAAGTTTGAACTGGTGAGTCTAGCTTAATGATAGTAACAACCCCAACAACAGTGCCAGATATGGCTGTGGAGGAGTTATGAACAAGAAGCTTGTTTTCATGGTTTTGCTGTCAGCCGTAGCGTCGTTCATGGTTTGGGCGGACAATTCTTTAAATGCACCAGCTCTTGACGGTGTGAGATCAGGCGGAACACTGGCGAACGATACGCCTGCACCGAATATTCCTGCAACGGTTACCCCGCTTAAAAAACCAATGCGTAATTACCCGGATCAACCGCCCACGATTCCGCACTCCGTGGAGCGTTATCAACTGACGAAAAACTTCAATCAATGTCTGACTTGTCACAGTCGTGCTCGCAGTCCAGACAGTGGTGCACCTATGGTTAGCATTACTCACTACCTGGATCGGGATCATCAGATATTGGCTGCGGTGTCACCGAGGCGGTATTTTTGTTTGCAATGTCATGTACCGCAGCACGCAGTAGAGCAAGCTACTGGCAGTAATTTCAAAGGGATCGAGGCGGTTCTGGCTGAGAGTCAGAAGAACAATGCAGGAAAATCAAAGCATAACAACTCTCAAGTTCAAGAAACGGAGTAAGCATGCTGAAATTTTTCAAGGAGTATTGGAGGGTATTCAATCGCCCTTCGGCGTATATCGGGCTGGGGACTCTCAGTATGGGAGGCTTTCTGGCAGGAATTATATTCTGGGGGGGGTTCAATACTGCTCTCGAAGTAACCAACACTGAGACCTTTTGCATCAGTTGTCATGAAATGAACGACAACCCCTATCAGGAATTAACTTCGACGATTCATTACACCAATCGTTCTGGGGTGCGCGCTGTATGCTCGGATTGCCATGTGCCCCATGACTGGACCTACAACATAGCCCGTAAAATGGAAGCTTCCAAGGAAGTGTGGGGTAAGGTGTTTGGCAGTATTGATACACGTGACAAATTTTTGGCGAAACGTCGTCATTTAGCAGAGCGTGAATGGCGGAGACTCAAAGCGAATGATTCTCGGGAGTGTCGCAATTGCCACAACTTTGAGTACATGGATTTTACCGTGCAGTCTCCTCGTGCAAGGGCGATGCATTCCACCGAATTGGCCAGTGGCAATAAGACCTGTATAGATTGTCACAAGGGAATCGCTCATCACCTGCCTGATATGGAAGGGGTGCCTATTGGTCATGTTAAGCCCAGTATCAAGAATAAGAAGCTCGAACCCTGGCAAAAATACATCGCCCAGGTGATCAATGAAAACCCTGAGTAGTTCCCGCTAACATCTTGCCTGTCAATTTATAAGTATTCATCTTCGTCCAAAAAGTTATCCACCGATCCCTGTAAGCTGGAGCGTAGTTTCTCTCGGTTTAGCAGTTTCTGCTGTACCGGCGAGGGCAGTTCTGTAAACAGGATAACGTTTTTGGCCACCAACAAATGAATCAGATCTTCTGTTACCCGCGCAATGTCTCTGTCGGATTCGGCCAGTGCGAATTTAGGGTTGAGGTCGCCATCGCTGTTGAGAAATAGATCTATATCAGGATGATTGGCTGAGACAAACTCTTCGGCGCCCACTGCTGGTTCGTTGAGCAGTGCGATGATATGTCCTTTGGCGTTGCGGATAGCGTACGGCATGGTGAGTCCTGATATTACAAGGTTGAATGGCTGTGGTATCGTCCGTGCTATGTTGAATGGCTACATCCTTGGGGAGTTTCGTTTACAATGTTATGGACATCAATCATCAGTGAATTTCTATGACTGTTCAAGGCCCATCTGACTTGTTTCAAGACCTCGATGCACAGACCGAAGCGTCTGAAGGGGTATTTGATCCCCTGTTAACCTGTCTAATGCAACTGGCTCGACTTGAGCACAGGCCCTGTTCTCCTGCTTCTGTAACGGCGGGTTTGCCTCTGGTTAAGGAGAAGCTCACACCGGAGTTGTTTGTCCGCGCAGCCGGCCGTGCGGGTTTAAAGGCTCAGGTTATCAGGCGGAAATTATCGGATATCAGCCCACTTGTCTGTCCTGTGGTGCTCTTGCTGAATGATGAGCAGGCTGTGGTACTGATCAAAATTGAGTCTGAGAAGGGGCAGGCACTGGTACTGGACCTTGAAACCGATGGTGAGCAACAAATCAGTTTGGAAGAGCTGGATGGTCACTATTCCGGCTATTGTATTTTTGCCAAGCCGACCTTTCGCTTTGATAAGCGCACCCAAAACATTAAATCGCGCAGGCACGGGCACTGGTTCTGGAGTGTGATTGCGGGGTCCTGGCGGATTTACCGCGATGTATTACTGGCTTCGTTATTAATCAATATTTTTGCCCTGGCCAATCCCTTGTTTGTAATGAACGTCTACGACCGGGTAGTGCCGAACAACGCCATTGAAACCCTGTGGGTGCTAGCGATCGGGGTGGGAATTGTCTACGGGTTTGATCTTTTATTAAAAACGTTGCGCACCTACTTTCTTGAGGTGGCAGGTAAGAAGTCGGATATTTTGCTGTCCAGTTATATTCTGGAGCGGGTGCTAGGGGCCAGACTGTCTGAGAAAGCTCAGTCCGTGGGGGCGTTTGCCAGTCAGTTGAGAGAGTTTGAGACGGTCCGGAATTTTATCACCTCCACTACGGTAACAACGTTTGTGGATTTACCTTTTGCGATTCTGTTCTTGTTGGTCGTTGCGTATATCGGTGGCCCGGTTGTATTTGCGCCGCTCTTGGCGATCCCGATTATTATTGGGTATGCCCTGTATATCCAGCGCCCACTGCGCTATGCCGTTGAGCAAACGTATCAGGCGGGGGCTCAGAAAAACGGCACCCTGGTTGAAACTCTCTCTAATCTGGAAACGGTGAAGATTTTAGGGGCAGAGGGGCGAATTCAAGGGGTTTGGGAAGCTTCAGTTGGGCATCTGGCTCGCTGGGGACAGCGTATGAGGATGCTGTCTAATTCTTCGGCCACAGTTTCGTCGGGGATTATCCAGTTTACCTCCATCGCGGTTGTGGTGATTGGTGTTTACCTGATTGCCGAGCGCGAGCTGACGATGGGGGCTTTGATTGCTTCTGTAATGCTGACCTCCCGTGCCCTTTCGCCCATGGGGCAGGTGGCAGGCTTACTGGTCAATTATCACCAGACGGTGACTGCCTATCATGGCCTTGAAGAGGTGATTGCCAAATCTCAGGAGCGGGAAGAGGAAGCGTCGTTTGTTCAGCGTCCGAAGCTGGAAGGCAGTATTCGGTTTGATAAGGTGCGTTTTGCCTACCCTGAAGAGCAAGTGACCTCGTTGGACGGCATTTCTTTTGAGATCAAAGCTGGCGAGCGAGTCGGGATTATCGGTCGTATTGGGTCAGGTAAAACGACCCTGCAAAAGTTGATGCTCGGACTCTATCAGTCTCAGGATGGCGCTGTGCTGGTGGATAACGTGGATATCAAGCAAATCGACCCTGCCGATCTGCGTCGCAATATTGGTTGCGTGCCTCAGGATACGATACTTTTTTATGGATCAGTCAAAGACAATATTATCTATGGTTCTCCGCATGTGGAAGACCAGGATATTATCCGGGCCGCCGATATCGCCGGTGTCACTGAGTTCGTGAATAATCATCCGTCAGGTTTTAACCGTCCGGTGGGTGAGCGTGGACATGCTTTATCAGGAGGGCAACGCCAAAGTATTGCCGTGGCGAGAGCGGTGTTGAATGATCCGCCCATTTATTTGCTGGATGAGCCAACAACGGGAATGGATCAGAGCAGTGAAGTGCGTTTAAAAGAGAAGCTGGCTGAAGCAACAGCTGGGAAAACACTGGTTCTGGTTACCCATAAAACCGCATTGCTATCGCTGGTGGATCGGGTTCTGGTTCTCGACAACGGCAAATTGATTGCGGATGGGCCAAAAGAGCAGGTATTGGAAGCATTACGAAAAGGGCAGCTTCGTGTTTCATAATCTTAAAAATGCACTTAAACAGGAATGGCGTGGTAAACCTTTGTGGAAGCAATGGTTTGAGGCGGATTCAGAAGCCGACGTTGAAGAGATCAGCTACATGTCATCGGCTGCCGGTGCGGTCATGGAGAGGTCTCCTCGCGGCGGTCAGCAATTGTTGTGGGCCATTGCCGCGTTTTTCCTTGTGATGCTGTTGTGGGCGGCGTTTGCCAATGTGGATGAATTTACTCGGGGTGAGGGCAAGGTGATTCCTTCCAGTAATGTGCAAATTGTGCAGAACCTTGAAGGGGGAATCTTGTCAGAACTGTTTGTGCATGAAGGGCAAATGGTGAAGCGTGGAGAGCCTCTGTTGCGTATTGATGATACCCAGTTCTCTTCATCTCTCAGAGAGGCGGACGTTACTCTCATGCAGCTTAAAGCGAAGGTATTTCGTCTGAAAGCTGAAGCGGAGGGAACCCCGTTTACTATTGATGAGTACCCCGATATTAAGCCCAAATATCTTAATGAAGAACTGGCAGTCCATGAGTCCCGCCGCCGTGAACTGCAAAGTCGCACTCAGGTATTGCAGGAGCAAATGCTGCAGAAGAAACAGGAAGTCTCAGAACTGACGGCAAAACGGGATCATCTTAGGCGCAGCCTCAACCTGCTCAGAAGCGAGTTGAGAATGACGGCTCCGCTGGCGGAAGAGGGCGCGATTTCTCAGGTTGAGCTCTTGCGTCTACAGCGTCAGGTGAATGATTTGGAAGGGGAGTTGCAGGGGGCTGAACTGGCCTTGCCGCGGGCGGCTTCGAGCCTGGAAGAGGCAAAGCAAAAACTCGGTAATGCGGAACTGGCTTTTCAGACAGAAGCCTACACCGAAATGAGCGAGGCCCAGGCAGAGCTTTCGCGTTTGCTCGAAACCAGTGGTGCTCTGGAGGATCGGGTTCAGCGAACACTGGTGAAGTCACCGGTCTCAGGAACGGTGAAACAGCTGTTGGTTAAGACTATTGGCGGCGTGATCCAGCCTGGGATGGATATTGTCGAAATTGTACCCACAGACGACAAGCTGCTGGTGGAGGCGAAAGTGCGACCGTCAGATATTGCCTTTTTGCACCCCGGTCAACAGGCCAAGGTGAAGTTTACCGCCTATGATTTTTCGGTCCATGGCGGACTCGACGGCAAGGTTGTACTGATCAGCCCGGATACCATTGTGGATGACAAAGATGAAAGCTTTTATCTGGTGCGTATCGAGACCGATCGCGCCTTTCTGGGCAGTGAATCGCAACCACTGCCCATCATTGCTGGCATGACCGCCAGTGTCGATATCTTAACGGGTAAAAAGACGGTGCTGGATTACTTGTTAAAGCCCATTTTGAAGACCAAGCAGCTTGCTTTTCGGGAGAGGTAGTTTTGTAAGGTGGTTTCCGAGAGATAGTTCTGAAGGGCCGAAAGGCCCTTTTCCTTAAGTGTTCTGCTGAAAATGCTGAAGTTTTGGCGCTTAATTGATCATCTAATGGTCTTTTTGGGCTGATATTGTACGTTTAATGCGTTTAAGTGATTAAAAATTAGTTCTTTTACTGCGTTATTGACTGTAAAATCATTTTTCGTGAACCGCGTCACACTTTTTTGGAGTAAGGACTACATCCTTAATATGAAAAGATTACAAACATTGTGGGTTGGGGCTGCTTTGGTTGGATTGGCTAGCTATGCCAACGCCCTGAGCCTGAAAGATACTGTTGAGCATACCTTGAACACTCACCCTGAGGTTCAGGCTGCTCGCAATGTTGTTAAATCCCGCGGCGAAGAAGTCCGTGAGGCCAAAGCAGGCTATTTGCCGACGGTTGATTTGGCTGCGGGTATTGGCCGTCAAAAGGTACAGACCCCGTCAACAGGTGATGAAGAGGTGTCTCTGACCCGTCATGAGGCGTCTGTGTCTGCTCGTCAGATGTTATTTGATGGTTTTGCTACCAGTGAAGAGGTCAACCGTCAGCAAGCCCGCGAATCCAGTGCGGGCTATAAAGTGGTGGAAGTCGAAGAAAACACAGCTCTCAGAGTGGCAGAGGTTTATCTGAACCTGCTGCGCTTCGGTGACTTGCTGAATTTGGCCCGTGAAACGCTTCGGGAGCATCAAAATATCCATGACCAAATGGTGCTGCGTAACAAGTCTGGTGTTGGCAGTAAGGCTGATCTGGATCAGATTTCCGCCCGCTTGGCATTGGCACAGAGCAATATGCTGACTGCTCAAAACAACCTTCTGGATGCCAAAACCAACTTTTACCGGGTTACCGGTATGTTTCCGGATATTTCTGCCCTTAAACTTCCAACCGTAAACGAGACGTTGCCTTCAATGCTCGAGAATGCGGAAGAAATTGCTCTGGATCAGCATCCAACGCTACTTTCTGCTAAAGCGGATGTCGAATCGGCCGAAGCTCAATATGAGGCCACAGAAAGTTCATACTGGCCACGTCTGCAACTTGAGGCAGATCGCCGCTGGGATGAAGATATCGACGGGGTGGAAGGCGATAATGAAGATACGATTGTTGCTTTGCGCGTCAGCTATAATCTCTATAATGGTGGTGCCGACAGCGCTCGCCGTAAAAGCACGGCGTATCTGTTAGAGCAGGCACGGGATATCCGTAACAATACTCAGCGTCAGGTGATTGAGAGTTTGCGCTTGTCCTGGAGCGCTTACAAAACCATTGAACAACAGATGAAGTATCTGGAAATGCATGTACAAGCGGCAGCAGACACTCGCACGGCTTATCAAAAGCAGTTCAATATTGGGCGTCGGACACTGCTGGATTTGCTGAATACCGAGAACGAAGTGGTCGAGTCAAGACGAGCGTTGATCAATGCAAACTATGATGGCGTCTTCTCCCAATACCGAGTGCTGAACTCCATGGGAGAGCTGCTACAGGATATTGGTGGTGCCTAGAGTGAAGGGAAACCGCTGATGGACAAAGGCCAGGCGGTCGAGCAGTTGTAATACTGTTTGTAACTACATTGAGACTCTGGGGTTCTTCTGAACCCTTTTGTGTGTAAAAACGTATATAAAGAGCGTTTACAGTATGGCGAATGATGATATGACGAACAACACGGATACAGCCAACACACCCTCAACTGAGTCAGCGACGGAAGGCAGAAGCCCGGCTGCACAGTCTGGTGTGGCTCGCGTCGAAGCCATTCAAGGCGAAGTGTCTGTTCGTAATTCCCAGAGTACCCAGTCGTTAGCCCAAGGTCAGATTATCCACCTTAACGACACAGTCCTCACCGCAGGAGCCAGTGTACTGGTGCTGACCTTTCACAACGGCACCGTTGTGACTCTGGGGCAAGATCAGCAGTTAACCCTTGATCAGCGTTTAGTGGCTCTGCTCGAAGATGTCGATGCTGAAGATAGTATCGAAGGTACTGTCGATTTTGATCGTCTGGCTCAAGCTCTTGAAGAGGGACAGTCTCTGGATGAGTTGTTACCGACACCTGCCGCAGGTGAAGACGGTGCCGTCTCCACAGGCAGTGACTCTATAGAAGGCGGTATTCGTATCGCGTATACCGGTGAGCGGGTCACGCCCACCAGTGGTTTTGAAACCGAAGGTCTGCAGTTTAATCAATCCATCGAGCTTTATCGTCCAGAAGTTGGACAGTTCACCTTAGGCGGTGCCGATTCAGGCACTGACACGGGTGGTTCTGGTACAGGTGGCTCCGGTACTGTTACTCCGCCGACACCACCACCGCCTCCTGCGCCTGATTTTAATACCGCCAGCTTTACCGACAACTTTGTCAATGGCGTCACTTACACCACATCTTCAGGCTTGACGGGACTGACCGGCGACCAGGGTGAGCCGGGCTCTTTTGCTTTCCGTGCTGGCGATACCATTACCTTCACCGTGGGCGACGTGACCGTTGCTCAGTTCAGTGCAGATGCCATTCAAAATGGCTTGTTGTTTCTGCAGGATATTGTTGGCACTGATTTGTCAGACAACAATACCAATTACCTCGAAAATATGGCGATTTTTCTGCAGGCTCTTGATGATGACCTGCAGGACAGTACTCCGGGTGACGGTATTCTGCAGACTAATGATCTGCAAAATCTCGATGCCAGCTATGCGTCCAACATCAATATTACCCAAGCGGTTCGCGATGCATTGACCGGTTATATTGATCCGACAACCGGTGAACCTCTTAATTTGGCGACAGCAGGCAAGCAAATGCTGTCCGAAGTCCTGGACTCCTTAGGGATTGAATTCACTCGTGAGAGCGAGATGGACTCCAGTGGCTCTGGCGCTAACCTATTTGAAAGCCAGGCCATGGAGCACGTGGCGGATACTATTCAGGAGCTTGCTGGCGATCGGGCTCCGGACGCAGCTGATGAGCGTCAGGTCGATACCATTGACGTACCGGGTGGCACTGTTCGCTATAACTACAGCGAGCTGGACGGTGAAATCACGTTCAACACCAGCGATTTGCTGGCAGGCGCTGTAGGGCAGCAGGTCATTACTGCAAACCTCTTGGTGAAAAATGTACAGCTTAGTGCTGATTATCAGGATATTGGCACTATTGAAGATCGGGGTAATGGCAACTACGCCATTGTTTTGAATGATGGTTATGACCAATACGATCTTGAAGGATTGACTCTCGACTACCGCGTAGAAGATTGGACTGCGTTCAAAGAGGTCACGTCTTCCACGCAAGATACTTACAAATCGCACTTGTCCGCCGACATCAATGACGTCAATGAAGGCGACGGCTTCAATCAATTCACCCTGAACAGTGAATTATCGTTTGATACCGATTCTATCCTGAACATCAACTTCACCAGTGAAAATCTGAGTGCAGCTCTCGGTTATCAAATCGCTGAGTACACGAATGATTACCTGGTTCCTCTTGAGTACTCAAATGACGGCGGTGCGACCTGGCAAGT
>NZ_CBFIHX010000134.1:0-8689 GCF_965662505.1 Pseudomaricurvus sp.
CGGTACTGATTAAGGTTTTCAAGCCACGGTTTGCTTTGGCAAACCTAAAAGTTGAAGAAAACATACCAACAACAGAGGATTCTATCGTGCAACCTGTGAATTCTGGACGCTTACTGGTGTTCTTACTGGCCGGACTGGCATTTGTTTTGACTCTGTCGTTATTTGGAGAAAAAGCTATTGCTGAAGAAACGAACATTACAAACAACCAGCAGTCAGATTTACCTACCAGTGAGTGGTTGATCGAAAAAGTGAACAGTCGTGATGATGGTGAATATGTCACTCGCACACTGACCATGACGCTAACGGACAGACACGGTAAGCAGCGTGTGCGTGAGACGCGGGGGTTTCGGAAGTACTTCGGCGACGACAAGTACTCAGTGTTGTTCTATGTCAGCCCGACTAATGTTAAAGATACCGCGTTTCTGACCTACGATTACCCTCAGACAGAAGAGCGCGATGATGATCAGTGGCTCTATCTGCCAGCGTTAAGAAAGGTACGCCGTATTTCAGCGTCTGATCGTGGCGATAACTTTTTGGGCACTGACTTTAGCTACGAGGACATCAAAAAAGAAGGTCGCCTGGAACCCGCTGATTTTGCCTATCGAGTGGTTTCAAAAGACGAGGGTTCCGGACGAGCGGTGTACCACGTTGAAGGCTTACCACACACCGATGAAATAGCAGAAGAGCTGGGTTATGGGCGCACCGAACTGTGGATTGATAGTAAAAACTGGATGGTCGTAAAAGCGCGATTTTGGGACGTCCAGGGCAATGACCTCAAGTCTCTGAAGGTCGAAGATATTCGCACGGTCGATGGTATTCTTACTCGTCACAGAATGATTATGGAAAACCACAAGACTGGACACCGAAGTATCTTCACTTTCAGTGATGTTGACTACAAGACTCCCGTCGACGATCAACGGTTCCGTCAACGCAGTCTGGCTCGGGGACTGTAATCATGCCTACAGAAAAGTATAAAGTGCCGTCACTGGCAAGGTCTGTTCTTTATGCACTTCTGATGATGAATGCTTCTGCTTCATCATCAGAAGAGGTTAATAAACGCTCCTGGATTGACCGCGTCTCCGATAACGTCACCGGACAGTGGCAACAGGAATGGGCGGGTGATACACATGATTCCCAAAAAATGGAGAGCCAATTACAGTTCGAATGGGAAAAAGGGTTCAATGCCGGGGTATTCGGAAATACCGCTTTGACCATGATTGGACGATTGCGAATGGATACCGAAGGTCAACTTTCGACGGGGAAACCATCAGGGACTTATAGCGGTGCAAGTCGCCCCTGGATTAAGACTGACCACACCGAATTTGAACTGCGGGAATTTTATCTCGATGCTGAGTGGTTCGATCTTTATTGGCGGCTGGGTAAACAGCAGGTCGTTTGGGGGCAAGCTGAAGGCCTGAAAGTGTTGGACGTAGTGACCCCACAGAGCTATCGGGAGTTTATTCTTGATGACTTCGATGATTCCCGTATTCCTCTCTGGATGGTCAACGTGGAGTGGTTGACTTCACCCAACAGCAGTTTGCAATTTATATGGATACCGGACACCACATATCACGCCCTGGCTCAGGCTGACACATTGTATGCCGTTACCAGCCCGTTAAAAGTACCGTCGTTTCAAAGCATTCAGCAACCAGTTACGGGAGTCAATCAACACGATCCGAAAAAACCCAACAATTGGTTGAAAGACAGTGATGCCGGATTGCGCTATAGCCAATTTTGGAACGGTTGGGATATTACCTTAAATTATTTTTATCACTATCGGGACTTCTATGCCCCATACCAATCACTGGATTCCAGCCCAATGAATGGGGGGCAAAGACTTCTAAACATCACTCCTGAGTATGAGCGAAGTCATTTGGTCGGTGGCACGGCAAGTAATGCGTTTGGTGATTTCACTCTAAGGACAGAGATTGGCTGGTATAGCCACAGTTATCAGGTATCTCGTTACACACCCGACAATCACGGCATTGAAGAGTCGCCTGAGCTAACGTCAGTCATAGGTCTGGACTGGCAAGGGCTCAGTAATACACTTGTGAGCGTTCAATGGTTTCAAAGTCTTCTTTTAGATTACGACGCGAAAATGATGAATGACCGAAACGAACAAACGTTGACGTTACTCTTGGAACACAAACTGGCCAATGATACCTGGACATTAAAACTTCAAGGACTCTATTCTCTGACTCATCAGGATCAGCTTTGGCGTCCGAAAGTCAGTTATCTCTGGCAGAGCAACCTGGAAGTGTGGATGGGAGCAGACTTATTCTCCGGAACCTCTGACGGTCTGTACGGACAGTTCGATGCCAATGATCGTCTAGTTTTGGGGCTTGAATGGGGTTTTTAATTCAAAAAGCCTGATTCACTTCTCAGTAGCAAGTGCTTTTTGTGCAGAGAGCGCCATGCTGGAAGCATTGCAAGCCCGAAGATATTCTTGCTGCAGTCTGCTGACAAGCTCGGTGACTGTAGGCAAATCATGAATAAGTGCCGTGCCCTGGCCACCACTCCAGATATCTTTCCAGGGCACAACACCGTCAGGCAAGTGGTCTGTACTTCGACCTTCTGGAATATAGAGATTGTCAGGATCCAGCCCGACTGAGCTTAACGACTTGGTTAGCCAGCTTGCGGGCAATCCATTGACTCCTCGTGTGTATAACACATCGCTAACGTTACTCTCGACGAGCATGGTTTTATACGCCTCGGGGGCTGAAGCCTCCTGAGTGGCAATAAAGCGTGTGCCCATGTACGCGAGGTCGGCGCCCAGCAATTCAGCTGCGCGTACTGTAGCACCGTTACTGACAGCACCGGCCATTACTATCGTTCCGTCAAACATTTCACGAACTTGAGGAATCAGTGCCAAATGACTGATCGTCCCGGCATGACCTCCGCCCCCGGCACCAATACACACAATACCATCCACACCCGCTGAGACGGCTTTTTCTGCAAAGCGAATGGTCGTGGCATCGTGATAATGCAACAGACCGGCATCCTGCACTAATGGAGCATTCTCGGTGGGGTTGCCAACAGATGTGACAATGATATCGACGTGGTAACGATGACACAGTTTTAAATGTCGACGGAACTCATCCTGACTGAAGGTGGGTGATATATTGACGGCCAGCGGTCCGATGACGCGGTCGGGCTCTTGTTCTTTCACCAAAGCCAGCTGTTCTGTCACCGCCTTAAGTTGTGCTTCCAGTTCCTCCAGATCCCGGCAGTGGTTACGGGTGAGCGATCCCACTATACCGGCTTTGCAACACGCTACCGCCAGTTGTACACCACTGCATAAAAACATGGGAGCAGCGAATACCGGTATGGTCAGTTTTTCACGAATGTTTTGAGGCAATGACACAACCGAAATTCCTTACATCTGGGAAATTAAAACAAGGCCAAGATTGATTTTTGTTTAAAAATCAACGGCCCAGTGAGGCAGTGGATCGATATGATGGGTTCTTACTCCGGCTTTGATGGTCAGTATTGGGTTAAAAGGCAGATCAAGTCTTGAATTATCCAATACCCGGACTTGATCACAGAGGGGAACGGTTGCCTTCACGTTTTCCAGCATTCGGGGAATACGCGATAACACCTTATCATCGGGCACGTGGTGTCCACCCGCATCAACTCTCTGTGCAACCCGTGCTTGATTTAAACTGCCATGCTGAACGTGAATGACCACCAGTATGATCTGGTAACCCAACGCCTTCGCATGAGCGACAAAGTCGATCTTAGACGGATGAGAAAAAACAGTTTCAAAACAAAAACTGTTGCCCTCGGCCAACTGGTCATAGCGCAATTGTTCTGCCAGCCTGGCCGCCTGATAACTGTTGGCTTCTGGGTTGTCCGGATACAGTTCTTTGGCAATCAGGTCAGCATTGATAAAAGGCATGCCTAATGGCTGTAATACTTGATGGTAAAAGGTGCTTTTGCCCGCGCCATTACCACCGACCAGCATCCACAATTGCTTCATAGATTGTTCAGTTTTTGTCCGGACACATCGGCAGGTTCAAAACTGCCGTTGAGAAAACGTCCCACTAGCGTTGTGCCGTCCGGGTGTACCTGTTCAAGCAAACCGGGATGTTCAATAGACGCCTGATATTGGATGGCATTTGATGATATAGCAGCCTGTAAGGCGCCGGTTTCTCTGGCTCCGTCCAGAGCAGTAAAGACAGCATCCGGATCGACACTGATAGGAACAACCTTCTCTACTGAAATTCTGGCTAGCCCAGCGTTGATCTCAAGTAGGGTCTCAGGATCAATGACTTTAGAGAGCTTTCGGCCAATATCGGCCCAATATTCCACTTGTTCAGACGCACTGCGATGGAGTGCTTTACCTGCCACCTTGGCGGCGTCCATTAACGTGCTTTCCAGTCTGACTGGGGATGCGGCTTTTGCCATTTTAACTACCTCACCTGTGATGGGTCTGCTGCCATTGTAGCATATTGCTACAATGGCAATGCAAGGGCAAGATAGATTAAAAAGTGACCAGGCACTCCCTCTCAGTCAATCCTTATGGTTGCTTTCGAAGGCTTATTTTTCAACGACGACACGTACCCGCCCCAGATTCTGAACTCGGGCAAAGGCTGTCTCGGCGTCCCCTTCCCGTTGGGAAGCAACTCTCAACGTAGGAAAGTAGGTTCCGGGTTTATCAAACTGATGAGTTATCTCTAACGTGAGTTGATCACCCTTCTGCTCAATTTTGTCCAGATCCATCACTAACGGGTATTTACCCTGGCCATCAAAATCCCATTCAGCGGCAACAATGGTTCCCGTATTGGGTGGCACTGCAACACTGGCTGTAAGAGATACGGATTCACCCGCGGATATCTCTGCACGCTCTTTACCATTGGCCTGAACTTTCACAACTGGCTGTATGCCATGTCGCTCAGCGGCTGTTTCCGGTTGAATAACCTGTCCATCGACCACGGTATAAGAACTGGTAGGGGCTGGCTCTACACCCTCTTCAACCCAGGCACTCAAGTCTCGCAAAGCCTGCTGTAACACGCCGAGGTAGCTCACAGTCTGAGTAGGATATTTTTGATCGGTAAAATCACCATGATTGGTTCGATCGCTGTACCATAAACGGAAGTGATCATCGGTTTTATCGCCCAGATGCTCTTTCACTCGATCCAGATACCAGTCACCCTGCCAAGGAAAAGCTTCGGTATCGTAGAGGTTTTCGAGGGCAATCATTTTCCCTTTGAATTCACCCGTCTGCACGGTGCCTGAAGCCCCTTTGGCAAAAATGGGCCCGAGAAGGAATGGCCGTTGAGGATAAAGAGGCTCCCCTTTCTCGTCACGAAATTGATCCCAGACCTTGTATTCTTTTCCTGGCACTTGATGACGGTGATAAGTTTGTACAGCCAGGAAGTTGGAGTTATCAATCTTGACCTGATCACCTTCTTTCAACTTAGCCACGACCGAGCTGTTTTCAGCCCCCAGAATCACAACATCACCCTGGGTACGGCTCATGGAAATCTTACTTCCTTTGGCTTCACCACTCGTAATTAACAGATCAGCACCGACAGTGCTTTTTGAAGGCAAGCCAGCTAACTGGATCGCCACCGGCATGCCACCTTCACTACCTTTCATTGTTGCTTTCCAAGCATTATCGGCGAGACCTTTTGCTTCGCCGGCAAAGCGAGAAACCGTTAATCCCATAGCCTCAGCGTCATTCGGCATAATGAGCTTTTTAATGGTTGTCGGAAACTGGATGCGGGCTGCTTTCAGTGAAGGCGTAGGTTCATATCCTTCGTAGCCAGGTTTATTCCAGAAGTCTTTAAAGTAGCTGGGATCAATACCCACTACCGCAGGAAAAATAACGGCAAAGGCATGTAACCCCAAGGTCTCATAGCCATACCAGGCTTTGATGGGAAATCCTAAACCGGTTGTTTCTTTTAACGCAGCTTTTTGTTCTTCATTGAGTGTCGCATAGGGGTCCTGACTTCCGCCTACATCGACGGCATCCGCTACGTCACCCAATTTGTCACCGAGCACACGCATAGCATAAACGCGAGTAGTGAAAATGTTAGGAAGAGCCATTGGTGAACCAAGAACAAAAGGAACAGCACCGTCCCATACACCCTCGGTATTCTCCATACCGCCAATGGTTCGATATGCACCGCCACTGCCACCAAAGGCGTAACCATATGGACGCTCACCCCCATACATTTCAAGAGCAACTTGACGGGAGTATTGAGCTGCTGCAGCGTTAGCTCGGTATGCACCTATGGTCGAATCCGCTCGACGACCAGGGCCTGCAGTTGCTCCCTGACCACCGCCATTGGTTTCTACAAAATAGGCACCGCTTGCAATAGAAAAACCAATCTTGTCTTCTTCACCTGTAGCACCTTGTGACAGAGTTTCACTGTCTGGCACAGGCGTTATATATTGAAAAAAGCGTCCATCGTATTTGTCTTTTGGCGGCAAATAAAATGAAAAACGAGTATCTGTGCCTTCAAACCCACCGTGAACATAACGGTGACGGACAGGGCTATCGCGCCACTCATCCTGGTCAATGTAAGGTTTTTGGAACATAGGATCACTTGATTTTGGAGACATTGGCTTGTCTGTAGCGGCAATAAGTGATTGAGTAAAAAACAGACTTATAATAAGCAAACAATAATTTCGAACAACCGAAAAGTAATTCCCTTTGTTTGCATCTCTGATAGAAAGTCCAGCTGTGGTGCGACCAGAAGTGCCTAGCACGTGCCTCTCCTTATTATATGAGTTATTTTGGATAACTGTTGATACTGGCTACAGGTCTAATAGCGAGCAGACCAACTAAACTAGTTAAAACCACCGGGCTGAGCAAATGTTTTAACAAACATTTACGGTATCGTGGGATATTTACTGAGATCAAATTAGGAAGGGTGCCGATGGATTTACGAATCAAGGACACCCTCCATTATAATATACTGGTTACGACGCCAGAGAATTGGGCTCAGAAACAAAGCTGGAAGACGAGTAATGTTTGACAGCAATACATTCAGATCGATATTCACGAGGCCCTTTCTCATAAGCTTGCTTGAAGATTCGACTAAAGTGAGCTGGACTTTTAAAACCTACCCGGAACGCAATTTCTGCAATAGTGATTTCACTCGGGCTACTGGATGATAACCAGCGACTTGCCACTTCCAAGCGTTTCTCTTTGACATAGTCTGCGAACGACAGACCTTGTTTATTTAACAGAAAAGATAAATATCTGGGGGATATGCCACAAGCTTCTGCAACTCTAACGTTACTCAGTTTCGGGTCTGAGAGATGGACATCGATAAAGTTGAGCGCGGTTTTGAGGCGTTTCTCTGAGACACTTTCTTTCTGTTTGGTCAGTCCTTTGTGCTCTTGAATGGTATCGGACAATACAGAAAGAGCGCTCTCGAGAAGCAGGTTCTCGGTGCGTTCTGACATCTTTTCATGATTCGGGAAAATGTCAGCAAGGATTCTTTCGACCGTAGCAAACAAACCACCTTCTGCAGCGATGGTAAAGCCGTTTGCAATATCACCGGATATAAACTTTCTAAAAACGTGAGCGGGAATTAATACGTTTACACTTTCGTGTGTAGACTGGCTGTCAAGGCTACGCTCTATCAAGCAAGGAGACATAGATTTGGTAATAGCAAAATCGCCAGCACGGGCTATTGTCGCTTTACCACCATGATGGATTTTTAGACCACCCTGTTTAACAAACCAAAGAGTGACAACATCAATAGCGTCACTGCGTATGTGGTGCCATGAGCGATTGAACGCCAAAGGCTTCTTTGTTTTAACATGAAGAATAGAGCAAGAACCGACGGTTTTTCTTTCTATGGACACATCATCCTTGTCTCCACCCTCGATATGGCATTCACCCTCATAGGCTATTCTCGGGTCTATTCTTGTATATGAATTAGCGGCAAGTCTGTTGCTTTCACGGTGCAATACAGTCACTGAGTCCTGCATGTCTCAACCCTCCAATGTCTGGTTTCTTATGCTTTACTACCAGAAATCATGATTCATGTTGTCATCCACAGACAATATAAACAACACTGTTGATTAAGACAAGCGTTTTAAGGCTACTTCGATGCACAATTGATCAAAAGACACCTTTAATTAACGGGTCTAGGATATTAAATAAATAACTCACTAGAAAACCCTTACCGTACTTCAAAAGTTAATCAATCTATGACAATCTTCTACCTAGACCCGTTAACTTGGATTACATAATGATTGCGCAACACGTTCATGAATGTGGAAAGCTTCTCGATCATCTCTTTCCCTTAGTTGATCAATTACGATCAGTAGTAGAAAGCTCCACCGGCTGTGTGTTTTATCAGCAAGGCAACGAAGAACCCCTTACGAGCCAAAGCGCTCGCGAAGCCATTGGCAACCACCTTGGCGAAATGCGCTATCGCGGCATAGAGGATATAGGCCTACAACCCAAAGAACGCTTTATGTCACTTGCCATCAACCCATCTGCCCTGCCCTTGGTACAGGCTGTGAACGAAGCCAAGAAAGACCTACAGCTTTGGCATGAAACCCTCGCGCGCACTCAAGCTAACAGCTACGCCGCCGCTCAACTGAATCGAGCTGTATTAAAGAAAGCACAAGAACCTCTGCTGAATTTACAAATGGCAGAACGCGGGATCATTTGGTTAGATGGCTCACCTACCCGTCTTAGCTGGCATTACAACACTACATC
>NZ_CBFIHX010000135.1:0-8436 GCF_965662505.1 Pseudomaricurvus sp.
GTCTGAATTCACTCGCTTCTCGCCATGAACATCAACAGTATCCAGTAACTCAATGCTCCCCATACAGCTGTACTCCCTCTCTGATCTGAGTGCTAATGATCCACCGCCTGCAAATACCACAGGCAATAGCCATCCCTGTCTGGGCTAACCACTCACATTATTAATGATTATCACTTCTATATGATAATGAGTATCATACACAGATAGAATGACAAAAATTGAACACAGATCTCACTTATGTGGATTTGGCACAAATTACATTTAGATGACGCTAAAACGTTCTAAACAACCTGCCCCCAAGCGAGCTAGGCGCTCCAGACAGATGAGAGACAGGGCTATGCTCTTCGCTGAACCCTGTTTTTCGCTGCACACTTAATTACACTTTTCATTGCAGACTTTCCTATTTACCCCCCCTATCTCGATCATAAGAAGATCTAATTAGGGCTTTCGGCTACCAACCGCTACATTAACTGGCCAGCAGGCGCTCCTGCTTCTGGCTCCCACACAAGAATCCATCAGTAACGAGACCCCATGATCAAACTACGAGACCTGGAGTATTTAGTGGCGATTGACGAGCACAAGCACTTCGGCAAAGCCGCCGAGGCCTGTTTTGTCAGTCAGCCAACGCTGAGCGGCCAAATAATGAAGTTGGAAGATCAGCTGTCGCTGCAACTGGTGGAGCGGCATCGGCGCAGTGTGATGTTGACACCCGCCGGTGAAACCCTGATTGGTAAAGCTCGCAAGGTCTTGCAAGCCGCCGAGGAGTTTGAGTCCACCGCCAAATCGCTGCTGGATCCTCTGGCAGGAGACCTCCATGTGGGCATGATCCCCACACTGGCGCCCTATTTGTTGCCGCACATCATGCCCGGCTTGAATCGCGCGCTGCCGAATATCCATTTCTATTTGCACGAAAACAAAACCCAGAATCTGCTGCAGGAGCTCAATGGCGGCAAGCAGGATCTGTTGATCCTCCCCTATCTGGAAGACATGGATAACTTTGAGCGCTACGACCTTTTTGATGAAGAACTGATGCTGGCGGTTCCCACGGGACACCCTTTTGCCGGGCGAGAGAACGTCACTCTGGAAGACCTGAAAGGAGAGCAGATTTTAACTCTGGAAGACGGCCACTGCCTGCGAGATCAGGCATTGGGTTATTGTTTCAGCGCCGGCGCCCACGAAGACAACCGCTTTCAGGCCACCAGTCTGGAGACTCTGCGCTATATGGTCGCCAGTGGTTTGGGCATTACCCTGCTCCCCAAATTGGCCACGCTGAATCAACAGCCAGACAACAACCTGCATTACCTTCCCTTTTCCGAGCCTGTGCCGACTCGGAAAATCAGTCTGGTGATCCGCCCCAACTATTCCCGCATGGAAGCCGTACGCGCTGTCGTCAGTGATTTGCGTGCCTCCCTGTCAAAACTTGCGGGGGCTGTTGACTGAGAGCGGCTGAATGAGCTGTGGCCGCCCGACCTATTAAAGTCATAGGAAGTTCCGATTATCCCAATATGTAAATAAGAAATATTATTATTTGCAAGCTGAAATTAAACACAGGAACACGATCATGACCAAGTCAATCACCTTTACCATTATGCACTTCGCGATCGCCTTGACCGTGGCCTACCTGTTAACCGGTAGCCTGGTCATCGGTGGCACCATCGCTCTGGTCGAACCTCTGGTAAACAGCGTGGGCTACTTCTTCCACGAAAAGGTCTGGGATTCCATTAAGACCCGGAGGAATCAAGAGCTTCAAACTGAAGTGCAGGACACCCCCGCCGCAGTTTTTGCCTGATCCTGAACCCAAGCCGACCGCAAATGTCACCTCCTTCCTCCCACACCAAGCGTGCCCGACATCGGGTGCGCTTTGTTCTCCAGTGTTCAAAATGTGATCTGCAGCTCGAACACCGAACGGTTTATTGTCAGTTCATAAAAGCTGAGCATCTTGTTCTGTTTTCCTTCCCATAAATCGTTAACTGTTAGCCCGCATCTTATTTGTGCTTTGTTTGCATTTTAGTTGTGTCTTGAACGCCACACCCGAGGCCACCGACAACATTGAGCACAAAGCGGATGAACTATGTAGGTCTTAACAACATGTAGGTCTTAACAACATGTAGGTCTTAACAACATGTAGGTCTTAACTACATGTAAGTCTTAACAACATGTAAGCCTCAACAACGTGTACGTCTTAACAATATGTACGCCTTAACAACATGTCCTCCTTAAACGATAACAACATAGAAGGGATCATCGCATGAAACATTTTCTGACAGGATTCACCGTCTCCGCCGCGCTATTGGCTCAGACGTCCGTATGGGCGCTAACACCGCCACCCCCTCCAACAGAGCCTAACCCCGAACCGACCCCCACAGAACAATTGGCTGAAGGTCGTTATACCTTTACAAACGTGAACAGCAACAGAGCCATCACGGTTTCACAAGCCAGCCAGAGTGATGGAGCTCAAATTATTCAGCAAAGCTACAACGGCGGCAGTCATCAACAATGGGACATCAAACTGCTGAACAGTGGTTACTATTCTGTTCGTGCAGCCCACAGCGGAAAGTCCATGGATGTTTACGAGTGGAATACAGGAGATGGCGCAGACCTGCGACAGTGGAGTTATCTGGAAGGTGACAATCAGCAGTGGGAAATTAAACCCCTGGATAATGGCAACTATTATTTTGTCTCCAAGTTCAGTGGAAAATCCATTGCCGTCGAGAACAACAGCACACAAAACGGGGGAAATGTCATTCTCTGGTCTTACCAAGGCAACAGCTCACAACAGTGGAAAGCGGAATTGATTGGTAGCACACCACCTCCGTCCAACACACCCGGCTCCAGCTGTCAGTCCACTGGTTCCGTAACGGTCTCCAGTACCATTGTCGTCTCCAGTGGCGTTTACGATGGCGGCTGTAAAACCTTCAACCCCACCAGTGCATTGGGTGATGGCGGTCAGGCCGAAGGACAAAAACCGGTGTTTCGAGTAGAGAATGGTGCCACACTGAAAAACGTCATCATCGGCAACAACGGGGCTGACGGCATTCACTTTTACAATGGCGGAACCATCGATAACATTCGCTGGACTGACGTTGGAGAAGATGCCCTAACCGTAAAGTCGGCAGGCAACGTCACCATCCGTAATATTGAAGGCTACAACGGCTACGACAAGTTTATGCAGATCAATGCGGCATCCAACATTACCGTCGAAAACTGTGTGGTCGACAACATGGGTAAATTTCTGCGCCAAAACGGTGGCACCGGATTTACCGTAAACGTCACGGTCAACAACTGCCAGATTTCCAATATGAAGGAAGCGGTTTTCCGCACTGACAGTAATACATCCACCGCTCACATCAGCAACAGTCGCCTGAGAAATTACGGGCAGCTGTGTTACGGCGCCTGGAGAAGTTGCACGTCATCCAACATTTCTAATTTTTAATCGTTAGCGTTTAAAAACTGGACTGAAAACTCATCACTGAAATCCACCAGAAGATCTGCACCTTAAGATTTTGCAGACCTTCTGGTGGAAATCACAACGACAATGGCGCCTATTTTTTCACTTACAGTTTTATCTGCTGCGCCAGAAACACTTAAAAAACGATTTGACCGACATTCACCCTTCATGACATAGAGAACTGATTAACACTTTTTGACCACCCCTCTACCCTGGCAACACGACACACCCAAAACCTACAAATGTGTATCATCATGCCATAGATGAATACCCTTATAGATCATTACCATCCATTCCAAATACTCACACCTGAGCACTGAATAATAACAATAAGTTTCAGGGCTTTAGTGCTGGTATTTTTACGTCCGGAGTAGGAAATATCTGTACTCCTGACGCCTTGCTCAATTTACGCACCTCCCTGCGAGCATCAAGTCCTAAGGCGTTGGATCAATGTCTGCATCCAAACCAACAGCCGTAACAAGGAAAATCATGAAGTTTTTGGCAACAGCGAGATTCCATAAAAGCACATCCGCGTCCAAAGCAGCACTGGGCATTTACCAGAAGCTTTTTTTAAAAAAATCCATTCAGTCTTTGGTCATGACTTTAGGGGCGCTACTGTCAACTGTCGCTCTATCGGCAACCGTACTGGAAGAAGATTTTGACAACGGCTTCGGAAACTTCAGTGCCAACGGCATAGTACTTCCCCTCGGCGGCAGCGTTCTCTTACTCGGCGGTTTCAACAGCAGCATTACGTCATCAGCAATCAACACACAAGGTTTCGACAAGCTTACTCTCAGTTACAGCCACGGCACTTCCGGTCTGGGTAACAGCGAAAATTCTACCATGGCCATATCTGTCAATGACGGCGACTTTACACCACTAGAAGCGACAAGCAGTTCCGACAATCAGCGGGTAAAATATTCCCTGCCCGCAGTCGCCAACAATGCCTCCATTCGTCTACGTTTCAGTCCGGCAGCCAACGGCTTTTTGGAAAGTATAGAAATAGACAACATTCTGCTGGAAGGCAATAACGGCGCGCCCCCTCCCGTTAACAATGAACTTCCTGAGATCGGAGACTTCGTCACATTTGAATCCGGTCATGTTCGTCCAATGGCGTTATCCAGTGACAGCAATCGCTTGTATGTCGTCAACACGCCGGACAACCGGGTTGAAATTTTTGATGTCAGCAGTAATACCCCGCAATCCCTTGGTTCAATATTAGTGGGGCTCGAACCTGTGGCTCTGGCTCTGCGTAACGATAACGAGCTCTGGGTCGTCAATCATCTGTCCGACAGCGTCAGCGTCATTGACCTGGCAGCTCAGCCGGCTCGCATCATCAAAACCTTGCTGGTGGGTGACGAACCCCGCGATATTGTCTTTGCTGGAGGCAACAACCCCAACAGCAATCAGTTTGCCTTTATCTCCGCTGCTCATCGCGGACAAAACGTCCCCTTTGATCCCCAACTGCAAACCGAAGGGATTGGCCGCGCCGATGTATGGGTTTTTGACAGCAACAATACCGGCGATACGCTCACCGGCACACCGCATACCATTTTGAATATGTTTGGTGACACTTTGCGCGGTCTGGCTCGTAACGCCAGTGGTTCACGCGTGTACGCGGCCGTGCTTCATTCCGGCAACCGCACAACCGTACTCACGGATGACATTGGTGATGGAGGTATTACCAAGGCACCCCCGCAAGCTAACAACGAGGGGTTTGAACAGCCACAAACCGGCTTGATCGTGCAGTTCGATGGTAATCGCTGGGTAGATGCCGGGGATCCAACCCGGGGAGTACCACCGCAGGATTGGAGTGAGCGAGTTAAACTGAACCTGCCTGATTACGATGTTTTTACCATTGATACCAGCTCATCAACACCGCGTGTTATTGATCAGACGTCCGGCGTTGGCACCACCCTGTTTAATCTCGCGGTCAATCCCAGCAATGATACGGTTTATGTATCCAATCAGGAGGCGCTGAACCTGAATCGTTTTGAGGGATCCGGCACGCAATCGACAACCGTACGGGGACACTTCCTTGAAAACCGCATCACAGTTATTGACGGTAAAGACGTTAAACCTCGCCACCTCAACAAGCACATCGACTACAACCTCGAAGGCACACAGTCTGAACGCGAACGTGCGCTCGCGACACCATTGCAAATGGCCATCTCCAGCAACGGTGAGGACCTTTACCTTGCCGCCATGGGCTCCGACAAGCTGGCTCGCTTCAGCACCGAAAGCCTGGAATCGGACTCTTTTATTCCAGAAACCGACAATCAGCTAGTTTTAAGCGGTGGCGGCCCGACAGGCGTGGTGCTGGATGAGCTTCAAAACCGTGCTTTTGTCACCACACGTTATGACAACGGTGTTTCCATAATCAGTACCGGTAGCACCATGAGCGAGCTATCTCACGTCACAATGTTTAACCCGGAACCCGATGTCGTCGTTAACGGTCGCCGTTTTTTGTACGACGCCAACTACACTTCCGGCCACGGCGATTCTTCCTGCGCGGGCTGCCACACGTTTGCCGATATGGATCACCTCGCCTGGGATCTGGGCAACCCGGATGAAGACCTTGCCATCAACCCTGCATCCTATAACGAAAACATTCCAAGCTCCGGTCGCAATCCTGATCTTCACCCAATGAAAGGCCCAATGACGACACAGAGCTTCCGGGGAATGAAAGGCAATGGCCCCATGCACTGGCGTGGCGACAGAACAGGAGTCGACGCTGATCCCGATGAAACATTGGAAGAACAGGCATTCGAGGACTTTAATATTGCATTTACCCAGCTCTTGGGACGCTCTTCTGAACTCAGCGAATTTGAAATGGATGCTTTTGCCAAGTTTGCTCTGGAACTCAGCTATCCACCCAATCCAATTGCCAACTTGGATAACGGTCTTACCGCGCGTCAAAGAGAAGCACTCAACATTTATAACAATGTTGTATCCGACACGATTACAACCTGTAACGGATGTCATCGCCTCGATGTCACTCAGAATCAGTTTGGTACCGATGGCTCAATGGCAATTGAAGGCCCCAGCGTAGAAGAAGACATGAAGATTCCTCATCTGCGCAACATGTACCAAAAGATCGGAATGTTTGCACGCAACTCTCAAACCAACACACCACATTTGGGCGATCAGATTCGAGGCTTCGGCTTCGACAACTCCGGATCACATGGCAGCGTGTTTAGCTTTCTCGGGGAAGCAGTTTTTACCCTGAACGATACCGATGCTCGCCGGATTGAAGAGCTTACGCTGGCATTCCCCTCTGAAATGACACCCATTGTCGGACAACAGGTCACTGTGACGGCGCAAAACAAACATCGGGATGATATTCAAAGCCGCGTTCAACTTCTGATCAATCGAGCTCTGATAGTAACACCCCGCCCTGAATGCGATTTGATCGCCTCCGCTATTGTCGAAAACCAAAGGGCGGGTTATGTCATGAATAGCCGTGAATTGTTTATATCAGAAAAGTCTCAACAAGCTGCCGTCGATCTCAATGATCTTCTGGATCTTGTAAATCTCGAAGGTAACCCGGTCACATTTACCTGTGTTCCACCCGGAAACGGCACTCGCATTGGGATCGATCGTGATGGCGATGGCACGCTCAACAGTGATGACAGCGCTTAACGACTACAAATAAAAAAGTCGTACTCGCAATATCCTTTGCGGGCACGACTCTCTACTAGACTTCTCCTTTAGGGCACTTTACCCGGCTTCGGCCGGGTTTTTTTATGCCTGACACTTCAAAGACACATTACCTAATGATCAGCTGCTTGTAATAACAAAGTCGGGATCGTTACTGGCGATCGACATAGAGAAGTTCTTGGGCCCAAGATTAATCAGGGACGGTAACCTGGCCACGGAAATAAAGACTTTAACATCATACTGAGAGGCAACTTTTTTTAGTTCCTGCAACAACTTGAACTTATCCAAATCCTCTAAAGGGCCACCGTAAGAAATATTAATAAACGGCGACTTAAGGCCTTTCCTAATCGCATCAATGCCATGCTGAAGCATAATATTAATCGCATTTTCATGACCTCGAGCCTGAGCACTCAAGCCCATCTCGCCCCGGATACCAAAGATAACCGGAGAAATTTTTAACAACTTACCAATTAAACCGTTGACAAAACCCACTGTATTATCGCCACGCTGGATAGCACGCTGACGTAAAAACTGGACATTAGGTGGTGCCGAATAAGCTTGCACATAGTTGGTAAACTCCCTCATCTGAGCAATAAATTCACGCTTGGTTTTAGCCTGACGAGCAAGACGAATGGACTCCAGAGCAAACAGCCCCTGGCCGCTGTAAGATGTTCCAGTATCAATGATACTCAAAGAGAAAGCACGACGGCCGGGCTCTCTATAATCTCTAAACTGTGGACCAAAACTGCTTTTAACTTGCTGCCATAACTCACACTGATTGCTGTACTTAGAGGACACCGTTTGTACAACCGCATAATCGTAGTGCGGTAAAATCTCTTTTTTCAAAAACTCGATAATTTGTTCTTTCGTTGCCGCTTCAGACGTCCCGTATTGTTTCTCCGTAATTTCTCCTCGCTCGAGCATTACTAAAATGTCGTTCGCTTTAAGAGAGTCTTTAAAATTAGCATCTCCCATAATCATATTAACAGGCAACAATTTTACCGATTTTGAGTTTTCAACCGTCGCAGGAAGCTCACAAGCTGAATCAGTAATAATAACGGTAGACAAGATGCTTTCTCCATTGAAGATGATTATCTTAATTATTGAGGTGAAGACCAGAAAAGATGCAACACCAAATAATTATTTTACTGGCAATTCAGACGCCGACGACATAAATAATCACAGCAAATGGATCAAAAAGTACAACTTATCATACGCAAATGGACAGTGAACTTTACAGAAAATAAAAATCGGCTACTCACGTAAAAATCATAGGAATAGATACCACAAAAACAAAACCTCCAGTAAATCGACAAAACATAAAAACA
>NZ_CBFIHX010000136.1:0-8340 GCF_965662505.1 Pseudomaricurvus sp.
ATACCATTGGCGCATAAATCTACTAGACACGGATTTCCATGCGTCACATCTTTTTGTCTTTGCTTTACCTGATCTGCTGCCAAACCTTCGCCGCAGGTAATACCCAAAACGAATCCTTCAGCAAAGCCAAACGCTTACTGCTGTCCAATGTCTATGCCGGACACCATAAAACCCTCTATTGTGATGCGGAGTACCGTGCGGACAAACAAGTCATTACGCCCCTCGGCTTTACCACCACCAAACAAGTCAGACGCGCCAAGCGTATCGAGTGGGAGCATGTCGTGCCGGCCGAAAATTTTGGTCGCAGTTTCGCCGCCTGGCGTGAAGGCGATAGCCAATGCATTACCAGCAAAGGCAAAACCTACAAAGGCCGCAGATGTGCTGAAAAAGTGGTTCCGGAATACCGCTTGATGCAAGCGGATATGTACAACCTGTTTCCGGCCATCGGCGCGGTGAACGCCCTGCGCAGCAATTACACTTTTACACTGCTTCCCCATACACCTGTCGACTTCGGCAGCTGCGCCATGAAGATTGATAATCGCAAGGCAGAACCGCCCGAATCCGCTCGCGGACGTATTGCCCGCACCTACCTGTACATGGACGCCACCTATCCCCGCTTTTCCATGTCACGCAAAACCCGGCAACTGATGGAAGCCTGGGACAGAATGTACCCAGTCGCTCAATGGGAGTGCGATCGCGCCAGCCGTATTAAAGCTCTGCAAGGCAATGACAATGCCGTCATGGATAAAGCCTGTGGCCGCTGGATCGCAAATACCCCATAAAGATAACACCTAGATTGGTACAGCCAGCCGTTCCGAAACAGACACTCCCTTCGAAATAGATAACCCCAACCCTCAATAGTCACTACACTGACTTATAAGACGCTTAATCTGTGTCAGTCTCCGTCTATGAGGTCAGGGTATGTGGTTACAAACCAGTTGCGAGCTCAAATTCTCCATCAGTTGTCACACACCATTTGTGCTGATGCTGCGCCCCCGCAGTGGCGCCCAGCAATGGGTGGCCAGTGAGGAATATCTGCTCTACCCCAATGTGCCCGCCTTCGAGTTTACCGATGACTTCGGCAACCTCTGCCAGCGCCTGGTCGCCAAGCCCGGCGAGTTCACCATTTATACCTCGGCCAAAATCAAAACCGCAGACAGCGTCAATCAACTGCCCGGCGGCGTGTTTGTAGAAGTGCAAAACCTGCCCGACAGCGTTTTAAAATATCTGCTGCCCAGTCGCTACTGTGAATCCGACCGTTTTGGCGACATGGCAACCGAGATCACCGCGAGCCAACTGCCCGGCTACGACCAAGTGGCCGAAATCGAACGCTGGCTCTACAACAATGTGTCTTTTCAACCCGGCAGCAGCCCTCTTCCCGTGTCTGCCACCGAAGTAAATCAACAGAAGTTTGGCGTCTGCCGTGATTTCGCTCATCTGGGTATTGCCCTGTGTCGCAGCCTCAGCATTCCCACCCGCATGGTGGTGGGATATTTATACGGCCTGCAACCCATGGAATTACACGCCTGGTTTGAAGCCTATGTCGCTGGAAATTGGTACACCTTCGATGCTACTCAGCAGTACAAAAATGGAGGCTATGTGGCGATTGGTTATGGGCGCGATGCGGCAGACGTAGCGATTTATAACCAGTTTGGACCGCCGGTTGTTCCTAATGAGCAAAATGTCAGAGTTGATTTGTTGCCGGAATAATTTGAGGGCAAGGTATTGAGAGAATGATTGGCAGCTGTAATGGAGAGATGGGTGCTTAAAGCCTGCGGGCTTCTTCGGCGGTCTTAATTGCTTCGCAATTAATCGAACAGGAGGTTCTTACCGACCGAAGCCATCAGAGTAAAACAAAAAAGCCCGGCACAAGGCCGGGCTTTTTTGTTTCAATATGGCGCACTCGGAAGGATTCGAACCTTCGACCGCTCGGTTCGTAGCCGAGTACTCTATCCAGCTGAGCTACGAGTGCGTTGTGTTGAGGCGCGTATAATAGGGATGAGGCCCTGATGAGTCAAGCCCTTTTCTGAAAAAAAACACTAACTTTATCAGCGACTTAATTGGCGCTTTGTTTACCGCCAGAATGGTGATTTTTCACACCATTCGACCACGGCTCCCTTCCTTTTCAATTTCTTATCTACCTCAGTTGACATGCACTCTTACAACCACCACAATTAATGATAATGATTATCATTTAAAGGAAATTACTTATGTCTTCTCTCTGCCCTGAACACCGTCAGGAAATCGCCAGCTCACCACAACAAGCCCTGCAGCACTTTAAACAGTGCATGAGCTCCGGCAAGCTGTTTCATAACAACCGGGATTTTAAACAAGCCTGCCAGCGATTCTCGCAAGCGTTGAGCGTATCCCAGCTGCTGATTGATCTGCGACCTTTGCAGGGCTCTCAGAATTACCTGTCTCTTAAAATTGCGGCCTCGCACAATCTATCAGCTTCTTTTTCTGCGCTTGGTCAGCTGGCCAATGCCTGTCGGGTACTGGAGGAGCTTCATCAGTCGCTGCTAAAACTGTGTCTGGCACCGGCTGTCTCTCGTTCGTTGAGGATTGCCGCTCTGGGCGCCCTGGATAACTCGCTGTTTTCGCTCACCAGTAATCTGGGCTTAGCTGGCAAGGTGGATCAACTGTATAAGGTCATCAGTGAAACAGACCGAGTTGCCGAACTGGCCGCCGCGCAGCTGTTGCATTGATAAGATCAGGTTGCTGCAGCCTTGTTTTTGCCAGTACGCCGATAAGGCTTGTTATTAGAAGACTTGCTGCCAGACGACTTGCCGCTAGGGGACCGTTTACCTGTGGTGCGCTTTCCCTTGGTCTTGAAAGTAGCCTTCGACCGAGCGCCACCGAGGCCTTTTAGGCCGTGAAAGGATGACGCCTTCGCCTGCTCAATCAGCCCGTACAGGCTATCGACCATCGGATCCATAAAGTGGCGGTACTGAGTTTCCCGCTGACTGATGGCATCCAGTTGCGATTCCCACCTCGCGGTCATGTCAGGCCAGGTCGCGCTATCCGGCAAGGCGGTAATCAACCCCTTTCCAGCAGCAGTGGCGTTAATCGCCTTGCCTTTACGAACCAGAAAACCGCGTTTGAACAACAGCTCAATGATGCCGGCCCTTGTGGCCTCAGTTCCCAAACCGTCAGTTTCTTTGAGGATTTTCCGCAGCTCTGGATCAGACACAAAGCGGCCAATGCCCGTCATGGCGGATAGCAAGGCGGCGTCCGTAAACGACTTGGGAGGACTGGTCTGTTTGGTGACGATTTCGCCCCGCTCACACTCCAGCAGCTCGCCAACCGCCATAACGGGCAAACAGGCATTGGCTGAGTCCTCATCGTCCGCCTGAGTTTCCTTTGCTTTAGTTGAAGTCTTTTTGGGAAACAGGCAAGTCCAGCCCGCTTCCGTGGTCTGTCGTGATTTGGCCACAAACTGCCCTGTCACAATGCGCAGTTCCGCGCGAACCTCGGCGTAACTCTCCGGGGGCAGGAACTGGGCCATATAATTGCGACACACCAATTGATAGACCTTGGCTTCCGTATCGCTCAGGCGAGTCAGTGATTTTTGTGTCGGGATGATGGCATGGTGGGCATCGACTTTGGCGTCATTCCAGGCACGACTCTTACGTTTAAAATCTGCCTGTTTCACAGCGCTTTCAAACGCTGCTTGCCCCAATTGCACCATATTTCGCACAGCCACCTGAGTCACATCGCGCCCCTGGGCAAAGTGAGCCAGAGGCAAGTGACGGCTGTCGGACCGAGGATAGGTAATTAATTTGTGTTTTTCATACAGCGCCTGACAGCATTCCAGAACCTGTTGAGCGCTCAAGCCAAACGCTTTGTTGGCATCGATTTGCAAGCTCGACAAGCTGTGCGGTAACGGTGCCGCTCGTTGCTTTTGTTGACGCTTGTAAGCCACCACTTCTGCCGGCTGACCGCTAATCCTCGTCGAGACGTTCTCCGCCAGTGGTCTCGACAGGTTGCGCCCCTGCTCATCCAGAAAATCGGCACAGCTGTCACTGGGCACCCATTTCGCTTTAAAACGCTCACCGCTGCCGGCGCACAGATGCGCCCAGACATCGTAGTAGTCGTGGGGGACAAACTGCTCGATCTCCTGATCGCGCCGCACCACCAATCCCAGCACAGGCGTTTGCACCCGCCCCACCGACAACACGCCCTGATAACCTGCCTGCTGCCCCTGCAAGGTATAGGCACGGGTCATATTAAGACCGTACAGCCAATCGGCTCTTGAGCGTGCCAGCGCCGAGGTCGAGAGCGGAATAAAATCCTGATTACTGCGTAATTGTTGCAGCGCTTTCTGTACAGCCGGCTTGTTCAGATCACTGATCAAACAACGCTGAATCTGTTGTTTTTTGGCAGAGCTGACACCCAGATAATCAATTACCTGATCCACCAATAGCTGTCCTTCCCGATCCGGGTCCCCTGCGTGAACCAGCTGATCTGCCTGTTTGATCAGCTTGCGCAACACCGTTAACTGCTTACGAGTCTTGGGCTTGGGGGTCAGTTGCCACTTCTCCGGCAGGATGGGCAGCGTATCGTGAGACCATTTTTTGTATTTCGGATCGTAGGCATCCGGCTCCGCTTGTTCCAGCAAATGTCCGATACACCAACTCACCACATCGCCATTGGCCAGTTGAATATGACCTTCAGCATTTTTGTGCGAACCGGGAATCGCGCTGGCAATGGCACGCCCAAGACTGGGTTTTTCAGCGATATAAAGGATCATAAAACAGAGGCAACCGGATGCTGTACATATAAACAGTATACGTATTCTGACTGCATCGACAAGCTGTCAACCCACAGGTAAGCTGTTGCGCATCGAAAAATTTCCCCAATACAGTAAAAAGCATGAGACGCACCCATTATGAGTTACCTTCCCTGCATTGAAATTGAACCCCAAGGCTCGGCCACCGCTTCTGTTATTTGGCTTCATGGCTTAGGCGCCAGCGGCAATGACTTTGCCCCCATCGTGCCGGAACTCAACTTGCCAGACTCAATGGCAGTACGTTTTGTGTTTCCTCATGCGCCCAGCATTCCTGTCACCGTCAACGGCGGCATGGCAATGCCCGCCTGGTATGACATCCTAAGCATGGATATTGATCGAAAAATCGATGAGACGCAGATTCTGCAATCTGCAGAGGCTATTAATGCACTGATTGATCGGGAAATAGAACGGGGCGTGGAGAGTGACAAGATCCTGATTGCCGGATTTTCACAAGGCGGCGCGGTGGCTTACCAAACAGCTTTGAGTTACCCCAAACCTCTGGCCGGTCTGATGACCATGTCCACCTACTTTGCCACCCACGAGACACTCTCACCGAGCGCCGCTAACCAAGCGCTGGAGATTTTTATCTCCCACGGCACTCAGGATCCAGTTGTTCCGGAGTTATTGGGACAGCGCGCCGTTGAGTTACTGCGAAGCAAAGGCTATGAACCACTGTATGCGACCTACCCCATGCAACACGAAGTCTGCCTGCCTCAGATCCAGGATATTTCCCGCTGGCTGCAGGAACGTTTGAGCTAGGGTCTGTTAATACTCGCGTCACACTCCCTGCTGGGTCAGCCATTGCTTCAGCTGCCCCAGCGGTACAGCGCCAGACAAACGCGCCACTTCTTTACCGGCTTTAAACAGAATCAACGTCGGGATCGAACGAATCTTCCAACGACCCGCGATACCCTGCTGAGCCTCGCTGTTTAGTTTTGCCAAACGCAGACGCGGCTCCAGTTCGCGAGCGGCCTGCTCAAACACAGGCGCAAAGCTTTTACAGGGACCGCACCAGGGCGCCCAGCAATCGACCAAGACCGGGATTTCGTTGTGATTGAGCACAGCGGCCACATTCGCAGAAGAGAGCTCAACCGGTTTGCCAGCAAAAATCGGCTTCTTGCACTTTCCACATTTCGGCCCATCTCCCAGACGATCGGTGGGCAGACGATTTTTAGCATTGCATTTGGGACAGGTCACGTTTGTTGTTGTCATACAGAAGTACTCGATTAAAGCGGTATCAAACACCGAAGAACATTTGATCGAAAAAATGGACAGCGCGTCAGTGGCGATTGTAACAAGTCAGCGATTGTGCGGCACATCCCAAAACCATTGCTTTCAGGTTGCCTTTCGTGCGGATCGCTCGAAAGATAAGCGATGTTCGCCCGGTATTGTCCTCATCAAAAAAATAGAGTTGTCGGCACCTTGCTTAGCGCAAACCGACACGGTATAAACCGGCTAGTATTCGGTCAGTGTCACTGATCGACGACCAATAGGTAATGTGTAGTTCATGAGTGTAGATTCTTCTTTGGCGGTGGATCAATCATCGCAAGCCCCGAGCTTTCGTCTTAAAGGGGGGCTATTCCCTTTGACCTTACTGGAATTGGCCAGTTCTGATTTACAGCGTCTGCGCGATGATTTGACGTTGAAAGTCGCCGAAGCGCCCGCCTTTTTTCAACAAGCACCTGCCGTACTCAGCCTGGAAGTGTATGAGGACTCGGCCCCGGTTCCGGATTTGCGAGCCATTCAACAGTTGTGCCTGGAGTTTGGTCTGATTGTTGTCGCCTTGCGTGGCGCCAACGAAGCACTGCAAGCCACCGCAAAAGAACTTAATTTAGCCATACTGGCTAATAGTCGATCAAAGCCATCCAGCAGCATCGCAACTGAGAAGGTTACTGACGAGAACGAACCCCAGACCGTTAGCGTTCCGGCTGAAACTGCCGAACCCGTTATGGATGACCTGTTCGAAGCTGGCAATGCCCCGATCTTGGACGATGCCATTGATGATGTGCCCGTCAACAGTCCGAATCCGACACAAACCAAAGTCATTACCACACCCGTTCGATCCGGCCAGCAGATTTATGCCGCCGGTGGCGATCTGATTGTGTTGGCTCCGGTTTCCGCCGGTGCAGAATTGCTCGCTGACGGCAATATTCATGTGTATGGTGCCCTGCGCGGTCGTGCTCTGGCGGGTGTTAAAGGCAACACGGAAGCTCGCGTGTTTTGCCAAAGCCTTGAAGCTGAGTTAATTTCTATTGCCGGTTATTTCAAATTGAATGAAGATTTGCGGGAATCGCACTGGAAACAATCTATTCAAGCGTCCTTAACCGACGAAACACTGAATATTGAGCCGTTAAAAGCTCGCGGTCGCTAGGCGAATCTTCAACGCTCCGACTCGAACAAAAAACAAAGAAACCCGTAACTATTTACAACAATTTCCACTTACATATAGGTAAAAACTTGTGGCCAAAATAATTGTAGTAACCTCCGGAAAAGGTGGCGTAGGTAAAACCACTACCAGCGCAGCCATCAGCAGTGGTCTTGCCATGCGCGGACATAAAACTGCGGTCATTGATTTTGATATTGGCCTGCGTAATCTTGACCTGATCATGAATTGTGAGCGTCGCGTTGTGTATGACTTTGTCAATGTGATCAACGGCGAAGCCACGCTCAAGCAGGCGCTGATCAAAGACAAGCGCTGCGAAAATCTGTACATCCTGCCGGCATCCCAAACCCGGGACAAAGACGCCCTGACCATAGAAGGCGTTGAGGGTGTCCTCAATCAACTGAAAGATGACGGCTTCGAGTACATCATCTGCGACTCCCCTGCCGGCATTGAGCACGGTGCATTTATGGCACTCTACTTTGCCGATACTGCGATTGTGGTCTCCAATCCGGAAGTTTCCTCTGTGCGTGACTCCGACCGCATTCTGGGTATCCTGCAAAGCAAGTCTCGCCGTGCAGAAGAAGGCAAAACCGTGGAAGAGTACCTGCTGGTGACTCGTTACAACCCGGGACGCGTAGAAACCGGTGACATGCTGGGCGTAGAAGATGTGCAGGAAATTCTCGCGACCACCTTGCTGGGCGTGATTCCGGATTCCGAGTCTGTACTGAAAGCCTCGAACCAGGGGCTGCCCATCATTCATGATAAGGAAAGCGACGCCGGTCAGGCCTATCAGGACGCCGTTGCCCGCCTGCTGGGCGAAGAAGTTGAGCACCGCTTCCTGTCTGTTGAAAGCAAAAGCTTCTTCCAGCGACTGTTCAGGAGGTCCGCGTGAGCATTTTTGATTATTTCAAAAGCAACAAAAAGAACACCGCCTCCATCGCCAAAGAGCGTTTGCAGGTTATCGTCGCGCACGAGCGCAACAAACGTAATCAGCCAGACTACCTGCCTGCCCTGCAGCAGGAAATTCTGGAAGTGATTCGCAAATACGTGCCGATTGAGCAGGATCAGATCGATGTGCAACTGGAAAACAATGGCGATTGTTCCATTCTGGAACTGAACGTCACCCTGCCCGACTGATCTTACACTCCGGCTGCACTAAAACCTTTTG
>NZ_CBFIHX010000137.1:0-8242 GCF_965662505.1 Pseudomaricurvus sp.
TCCATTTGTTCTTTTAAATCTGCAAAGGGATTATAGGTAGCTGGAGCTTTCTCACTATCTTTGCTACTGCCATAGCGCACGAGGTTTTCGTATTTGGAGTGTTCCTCATCGTGGCAATACAGGCACAAGAGTTCCCAATTGCTACCGTCCGGTGGATTGTGATCGTGGTTGTGATCGACATGATGAACGGTTAACTCTGATAGATTCTTGCCAGAAAATTCCCGCGCACAGCGGCCGCAAATATGAGGGAATAGCTTCAGCGCCTGTTCTCGATAACCACTAGCTCGTTTAGCGTTGTATTTCAACTGTTCGGCCCGAACTTGGTCGAAGGTAGATTTTTTATTCATAGTTCTGAGCGGTGCCTGTTCCTGTCTTTATGATAAGAGGATGAGGAATCTTTGTGATAAAAGTATAAGGAATGAAACCGCGATAATAACGACAGTGAAAGCCCTGACCGAAGAGCCAGAGCTTAAAGTGTCTATCTATCAGCCGTTATAGCCGTATTAATCGCTGAAGCCAAAATAGGGTGATCAGGTGTCATATCGGGTGAAAAGTGGCCAATGATCTCACCTTTAGTGTTAACCAGAAACTTTTCAAAATTCCACATTACCGCACCGTCTTTGACTTCTTTACCATAGCTTTTCATCTTCTCTTCGAACCCGCTTTCGGGTGCTGCAGTACGTTCAGGGATGGCGCTCAGTAACTGTTTGTAAAGAGGGTGTTGGTTTTCACCGTTGACTTCAACTTTAGAAAACATTGGAAATTTAATATCAAATTTCATGGAGCAAAATTCTTTGATGTCTGCTTCGGTGCCTGGTTCCTGTTCGCCGAATTGATTACAGGGAAAACCTAACACTTCCAAACCTTGATCTTTATGTGCTTCATACAGCGCTTCCAGTGCTTCGTACTGGGGGGTTAAGCCACAGGCTGAGGCAACATTTACAATGAGTAATGTTTTACCCGAAAACCTTTCCAGTTTGACGCTTTCACCATCAATGGTCTTAACGTTGATGTCATAAATATTACTCATGCTGCTTCCTTATTTTGATTGATTAACTAAAACCATTGAAAAATCGTGAGATGATTATAAGCATCAATTAAAGTACAAACCACGAAATTTGATGTTTTCAGGGATTAGGCACAAGCCTTTTGATTCTTGGTCGTCTGGGCACCCCAAAATCTTTATTTACTAGTTAATCTGGAAAAATTGCAGTAATCCAATTAACTGGAGATAATAAGATTGATCAAAATTTAACCCCTTTGTTTTCCTTACTTTGTTCTCCTTAATAGCCTTTTAGGAAACTTCACCGCTAGCCTGTTGGCGGATGTGTGTTTGCTGGATACTATACCGGATTGATAGATAAAGTGATTGATTGGTAATGAACAGCATTAATAACACACTTTTAGTGATTGGCTATGTCTGGCCCGAGCCGAACTCCTCCGCTGCGGGGTCGCATATGCAGGCTTTGCTGGAGTTATTTCTCGAGAAAGGTTGGCAGGTAACCTTTGCAAGCCCTGCGGCCAAATCAGAACACGGCTTATGTCTTGAGTCCCTTGGTATAGCTAGCGCCGAGATCGAACTCAATAATGCCAGCTTTGATGAATTCCTCGCTGAACTTAATCCCGGCGTGGTGCTGTTTGATCGCTTTATGATGGAGGAACAATTTGGCTGGCGCGTGGAGCAGCATTGCCCGAGAGCTTTGCGCATACTGGATACCGAAGATTTATTTTGTGTGCGGCATGCGCGCCATGGACACTTCAAAACCCATCAGCAAATCAACCCGGAACTAACACCGCAGCTATTGTTTACTGAATTAGCCCAGCGTGAGATTGCGTCCATTTATCGCTGTGACTTGTCGTTGGTTATCTCTGAGTTTGAGTTGCAGCTGCTTACCCAGCGCTTTGGTGTAGATCCGGCGCTGTTGATTTACTGCCCTTTTATGCTGGAGCCGGTAACGCCGACACAGCAACAACAATTACCAGGGTTTGACCAACGGCAACATTTTATTACCATCGGTAACTTCCGTCATCCGCCTAACTGGGATGCTGTGCTGTTTTTGCAACAACAATTATGGCCATTGATTCGCAAACAATTACCTGATGCTGAATTGCATATTTACGGATCGTATACGCCGCCCAAGGCGACCGCCCTACACAATGTGCGGCAAGGTTTTTTAGTAAAAGGCTGGGCCGATAGTGCTACAGCCGTGATGCGGCAAGCACGGGTCAATTTGGCGCCAGTGCGGTTTGGCGCAGGTTTAAAAGGTAAGTTAGCCGATGCAATGGCTTCTGGGACACCCAGTGTGACCACGAGTATCGGCGCCGAAGGTATTGCGGGCGAACTCCCTTTTGCTGGTACCGTTAACGATTCTGCTGAAGGTATGGCCGCAGCTGCCGTGACGCTTTATCAACAGGCAGAAAATTGGCAAGCCATGCAGGCCGCAGGGTTTGTTATTCACAACCAGCGTTTTGATAAACAACAACACTGGCAGCACGTCTATCAGGCCGTGGAAAATTGTTTGACGAATTTGGATGCGCATCGATTGAATAATTTTAACGGCGCGATGCTTAGGCACCATCAACACAAAAGTACAAAATATATGTCGCAATGGATTGAAGAAAAAAATAAGTGGAAAGATGTGTAGATGACAGAGTTGGAAAAAATGCGGGCAGGCTTGCCGTTCAATACCCTTGATGCAGAGCTGCGCATGCTGCGTGAAAAAGCTCGCATGGCTTGTGCAAAATACAATGCGCACCCCAGTAAGGGTAATCTAAAACACATCACGCGATTGTTTGAGCGGGTGGGCAGCGTGGTGATAGAGCCGGGCTTCCAGTGCGACTATGGCTCTCACATTTACACGGGAGAAAACGTCTATATCAACTTCAACTGCGTATTGCTCGATAGTGCCAACATCACTCTTGGCGATAACGTTTTGTTAGGGCCTGGTGTGCATATTTATACGGTGGATCATCCCCGCGATGCTCTAAAGCGGAAAACCGCTGAATGTTTCGCCAAGCCAGTCACCATTGGTCATAATGTCTGGATTGGCGGTGGATCTATTATTTTTCCTGGTGTGAACATCAGTGACGGGGTGATCATTGCTGCCAATGAAGTAGTGCGGCAAGATAGATAATTCTTTCGTATCCCATGATCCTTCTTCTTATCTATTGTTTCTTCCAAATAAGAAAGGGATTAAAGGCTTCGGGCACCGGCTTTGTGTAGATTTCGTCGAGCACCCTATTTGGGATCCAGAGAAAGATCTAAAAATGTAGTGGCTACGTGACGGATAAATTCAAAAGACGGGTCACTGGTGCCCATCGACTCGCCCAGCAAGCGCACATCTTTGGTCAGTAGCTTAGCGCCATGGCTAAAATCCTCTGGTTTTTGCATGCGGGCACACACGTCAAACGCGAAGCTGCGACCGCTGCTGACTTTCACCAGATCGGAAAAGGCCTGGGGGTCTATGTTTAAGGTTTTGGCAGCTTCTATTGCGTAATGAGACACCGCCAGATTGGCCGCCATCATTGAGTTGTTGACCAGCTTCGCCATCTGTCCTGCACCGACTTCACCCAAATGCACAATCGTGCTGGCAAAGGTTTCCAATACCGGACGTACAAACTCTACACTCTCGCTATCTCCCCCTACCATGACGGTGAGGGTGCCGTTGGCTGCGCCTTCACCGCCACCGCTAACCGGAGCGTCTAGCAAGGTTAAGCCATGAGCTTTAGCCTGGTTTGCTAATGTCTGACAAAGTTCCGGGTGTACCGTGGAGTGGATCACGATAACCCCTCCCGCTGCCATATTAGGAATCAGCGTATCACACACGGCCTGTACACCCGCGTCATCAACCACACAGACACTACACATTTGCACTTGTTCAGCCAGTTCCGCCAGACTGTTGGCGAACGTGGCGCCACTGTTGGCATAGGGTTCTAACGATTCACGACGTCTTGCCCAGAGTACAACGTCATAACCACCGTCGATTATACGCTGAGCCATAGGTCCGCCTTGGCTACCCAGTCCGATAAAGCCGCACTTCATAAATGTTCTCCTGGAATTCTTAATCTGCAGAAATGTTGTTTTCGAGTTAAATACCGTGTTTGCGGCAAGACATGGCTGCCGTCAATAAACTAAGAGCCTTTACACCGTCAATCCGCCATCAATGGGAATCAGGTTGCCGGTCATGTAGCTACTGCTGACAAGGGCAATGATAAGGATAGCCAAATCATTGGGCTCACCCATTCGCCCCGCCGGAGTGCGGCTGGTGGTTTGTTTTTGTCTTTCCTTGTTGGATACCAGTGCCTCAGTCATTTTACTGGGGAATAAGCCAGGGGCAATGGCGTTGACACAAATGTGGTCGGGACCCAGTGATTTGGCCAGCACTCGGGTCAGATGGTGCAGGGCTGCTTTGCTGGGGCCGTATATAAAAGACGCGGAATGAGAGTTCAAACCGGCAATCGAGCCAGTATTGATGATGTGTGCGGGGCTCTGTTGACTGGCGTTCTGTTTCAGCAGTGGGTGAAGTGCCTGAGCCACTAGAAAAGGAGCCTTGACGTTCAGGGACAGGATTTCATCCACCTGCTCTTCTGTAAACTCTCCCCAGGCTGCCCGGTCAGTCATACCAGCATTGTTTATCAGTATGCTTAGATCGGGGGCATGCTGTGAGAGATAACTTTGCAACTGTTTTGGTGCTTGCGGGTCAGTCAGATCCGTTTGGATAAACTCGCAAGGGCCAAGCTCTGACATCGCCGAGGCCTGGCTCTCTCCTGCTTGCACGTTACGACCGGTAATAAATACCCGGGCGCCAGCGATTAACAATCCGCGGGCCAGCATAGCACCCACACCGCTGGTGCCCCCTGTGACTAGGGCAACGCGATTCTTTAATGAGAAAAGTGATTGAAGTGTATCGTTCATCTGCAGAGCCTTTGTGTTTGATCTGTTGCTATCTGCCGTTGGTCATACCACCCATGGGTTGTGGTTCGGTCAGTTGCCTCAGAATGTGACATTGAGAGGGAATGGCATTCACGGACTAAATGTCTGCCAGTGCCTTGTGTGTCTCATGATCCTCATAGGCCGTTATAGTTCGTAACACTGCCATCACGGTAATATCCCAGCCGTAATTAACCACCGGTGTAATCAGCCAGCCGATATAGAGATTCCAGGCCATCGCGCGGCGATACTCCGACCACATATCGTTCATCGACGGAACGTCCGTTACACCACGAGCGCATAGTTGTTCACGATAGTATGTCACCAGGTCGCGTTCGTGGGTGCGTCGCTGCTCTATGGACAAGCCAGTGGTGATAATGTAACTGATGTCGTGCATGCAGTACCCTCTCGCGCTTAGCTGCCAATCGAGCAGACCTACCTGATCATTGGGTAGCAGGTAGGTGTTACCAATGTGCGCATCGCCGTGACAGAGTGTTTGTGGCAGGGTCGATTGATGTGCTTGCGCTCGCTGAAACTGCCCGTGCAGTTCTTTCGGCGTCATGCGCAAGCGTTGCAGCATTTCTTGTTTGAACTGCGTAGTTGCTACCTGATATTCCGCAAAACCTGCGACTGTGTCCGACGTAAACAAATCATGAATAGCGCCCCGTGTATGGTCTTCCAGCCAGCCCATAGAGCGACCGAACTCTGGGTGATTCCAGTATCGGGCATGGAGTGATGCATACTGATCAAGCATCGACTGCATCTGTGCGATGTTGATGTCTGTCTTGACAGAGGGAAACACTGCTTCACGATCGCGGAGGTCTTCCAAAAGTAACATAAACGTTTTCGTTTGCGGGTCGAAACGGCCGCCCAACGTTACCGGGGAAATCATAAAGTCGGCGGGACGCAGCTGGGCGTATACGTTAACTTCATTTTCATAAAGCTGTCCGCTACCACTACCGCCCGTTTCAACTTTATCCCCAGGAGCACTTTTAGCCACTTTAACTACAATACGTCTGGGCAGGTTTTCGGGTGATGCGGAAGAGTATGTCGGTTCGATAATAATCCGCCCAGCCGAGGATGCCTGCCCTTCACCCCACAAGTGGGATTCAACGACTTCAAAACTATCCAGAGAGACGTTAGGGGTATGAGCTTTTATCACCTCGTTGAGGGAGCTTACTGTCAGATCTTCCGGTCGTGTAGGCAGTTCAGTCGCTAGCAAGATGCAATCTCCAAATGATTATGATGTTATTTTTATGCGATTCGATGAGTACTTCTTATCACGTCTCCGTCTCGAAAATTTTCAGTCAGGAGCGAATGCCGCGTTTGAAGAGGGATTGCTGAAAAAGTTCATAACCTGGTTCGCCCTGATCCCACAATTTGGCATCGGTTGGTTTCTGAGTACGGACATCGTAAGTGACTACCCGTTTGGAAAAACGCCAGCGGCCATCATCGCACTTTTGATAGTTATCCAAATAACGCACACACATAAAGTCTTCGATGTGGCCACCTTGTCCATCAGGCAATATATGATACGCAAGGGCGTAAACCTCCCCTTCTGCGGTATCGCCGTCGACTGAAATCAAATGATTGCAAACGTGGTGCCCGCTGTAGGGCATATAAGGAAAGGCTTTTTCCAGAAAGTCCACGTAGTCACTGGCGGTGCCATCGAATGTATCACCGTGTGTATCGGTAGCATCTTTTGTGTATAGGTCGCGGAGCAGTTCCGGATCTTTACGGTCGACCCCGCGGGAGTACAACAGCGCCAGGTCACGGATGGCATCTTTGGCGATCAAATTTTCGATTGACTGGGATTGAGTTGTCATAGGGATTCCTCTTTAGCCGGCAGTGATGCCGTTATCGATATTAATAATGGCGCCGTGGTAACCCTTTGCGGCATCGGTGGCCAGAAAGGCGACCATTTCAGCGACGTCATCTACCTCGACCAGACCACGCAGGGGAGCAATGCGGCCCATTAACGTCGGGTCAGGGTCTTGCAGGTTTCGCATCCCGGCCGCCAGTGGCGTCATCATGCCTCCGGGGGATACTGAGTTCACACGAATGCCTTTGTGCATATATTCCATGGCAAGGGACTTTGTCAGTTGGTTCAATGCCGCTTTGGTGGCTGAGTATAGAGCCAGATAAGCTTGACCCGGATGTGCAGAGCAGGAACTGACATTGACTACAGCTCCCTGATGTTCGATCAGGTGTGGTATGGCTGCGCGAATCAGCTTGAACGGTGCAGACAAGTTTACGGACAGGGTGAGGTCGACAGCGTCGTCACTCATATCGGTGGTGTGTGTGGGCAAGAAAACTCCGGCCACATTACACAGGGCATCGACTCGGCCAAAGGTGTCTACGGTTTTATCAACGATGGTCTGACACTGACGGGTGTCAGACAGGTCGACGGGTAGCGTTAGCACTTCGGTCTTTAGGTTGCGCAGTTCCTCTGCGGTGCTCTCGAGTGCCTCGGCATTGACATCAACAATTGCGAGTTTCGCACCGGCTTTGGCCAAAAATAACGCGGTAGCTCGGCCAACGCCGCTGGCCGCACCGGTGACGATTGCGACCTTGCCGTTCATATTGCTGGGAGTGGGCATTGTGTTGTCCTTGATAATATTGAAATAGAATTACTGGGCGAAATCGTAACCGCCATTCACCGGATAGGTTTGTCCGGTAATCCACGCTGCAGCGTCTGAACAGAGAAACAGCGCCATGTTGGCGACTTCGTCTGGTTGACCAAAGCGTCGAATGACATAGCGGGATACATGGTGTTTGGCTTGATCGCTGGCCAGGAATTCGGACTTCTGGGGTTCCGGTAAAGGAGGTTCCAGCGAGGACAAAGAGATGCTGTTGCAGGTAATGCCGTGACGGCCGGCTTCTTTCGCCAACGACCGCATAAAGCCTGCCGCACCGGCTTTTGCAGCCGCATAGACGGCCATACGCGCCTCCCCTACTCGACCAGAATCCGACACGACAGTGACCACGCGACCACGCTGTTGCTTAACCATGCCGGGCAGTAGAGCGTGGCAGCAATTCATCACGCCGTTTAGATTGGTGTGGAAGTACCGGTCCCAATCCTCGGGATCAGTTTCCCAGAACAGGGGGGATAACCGCATGGTGGTATTCGGACCGGCATTACCAGCGTTGTTGACCAACAGGGTGATGGGACCGAGAGTTTCTTCTGCCTTTTGTGCCGCGGCACGGACGGATTCCAGATCGCCGACATCGGCTTGTACAGCAACGGCGGGTACGCCCAAAGCGCGAATTTCTTCAGCGACAGCTTCGGCTCGTTCTTCCACAAAATCGTTA
>NZ_CBFIHX010000138.1:0-8223 GCF_965662505.1 Pseudomaricurvus sp.
AGATAGGCTTCGGTTGGTAATTGCAGCATCAACGCGACCATGGCTTTATCCAAGGAATGATCAATGAGAATGGAGCGGCAGGTCTCTATAAATGCACTGTCTATGGTGTACTGTTGATCACCACGATAAGCCGTCATCACGTCTTCAATGACGGTGACAGCCAGTTTCTGACAGGCATCCCAACGACTGAAACCGTCGCTATCTCGGCTCATGATGGCCACGAGCTGTTCACGGGTGTAGTCATAAGTGAGCTTCACTGGCGCAGAAAAGCCACGCAACAAAACCGGTGTCGGTTTTTCATTTAAGCCCTCAAAAACGAAGGTCTGTTCAAACTCAGTGAGTTCCAACACCAGATTGGTATTGTCATCGGTGTCTGCGTTGAGGGGCTGTCCCTGTAGCTTCAGGGGGAGGTTACCCGCATCACCCAACAAACCCATAGCCACAGGAATGTGGAAAGCTTGCTTCTCTTCTTCTTTAGCTTCCGGGGTCGTCGGACAGGATTGTTTCAGCGTTAAAGAATAGGTACCACTGTCTTCATCATAATTGTCTGTGGCGTGAATCCGCGGTGTGCCTGCCTGGCTGTACCAATGGGTAAATTGTGTCAGATCCCTTCCAGATGCGTCTTCCATTGCTTTGACAAAGTTTTCGATGGTGGCAGCTTCGCCGTCGTGACGACTGAAGTACAGATCACTGCCCTGACGGAAAGCCTCTGGACCCAGCAAAGTGTGGATCATACGTACCACTTCGCAGCCTTTTTCATAGACTGTCAGAGTGTAAAAGTTAGAAATCTCGATAAAAGATGGCGGGCGAACAGGGTGTGCCATTGGGCCGCCGTCTTCCGCGAACTGTAGCGTTCTAAGCAGGCTGACGTCCTCTACACGCTTCACGGTTCGGGAGTTCATGTCCGCAGAAAATTCAGAGTCTCGAAATACGGTAAAACCTTCTTTTAGACTCAACTGAAACCAGTCGCGACAGGTAACTCGGTTTCCGGACCAGTTGTGGAAATATTCGTGGGCGACGACACCCTCTACCCGCTGAAAGCCCGCATCGGTGGTAGTTTCTGGTTTAGCCAGCACGCAGGACGTGTTGAAGATGTTCAGACCTTTGTTTTCCATGGCCCCCATATTGAAATCGTCAACCGCCACAATCATAAATATGTCGAGGTCGTACTCCAGCCCATAAACCTCTTCATCCCAGCGCATCGCCTTTTTCAGGGAGAGCATGGCGTGGTCGCACTTGTCGAGGTCTTTGCTTTCGACAAAAATGCGCAACGTGATTTCACGGCCACTTTGAGTGGTAAAGGTGTCTTCAATAAATTCCAGCGTACCGCCCACAAGAGCAAATAGGTACGCAGGCTTTTTGAATGGATCATGCCAGGTGGCAAAGTGCATCCCTGAATCTGATTTGCCTGAGTCAATCAAATTGCCGTTAGACAGAAGCACTGGGAATTCAGACTCGCTAGCCTCGATGGTGGTGGTAAACTCACTTAATACATCGGGCCGATCGAGGAAATAGGTAATCTTGCGAAAGCCCTCGGCTTCACACTGAGTGCAGTACATGGTGCGGGATTTATACAGACCTTCCAGACTGGTGTTGCCTTCAGGATTGATATTAACTTCCGCCTCAAACACAAACTCGTTGGGGACTGACTCAATGGTCAGTGTCTCAGCCCCCGTTTGATAATCTGCTTCAGTCAGCGATTTACCGTCAATCTGGATTGAAACCAGATCCAGATCCTGGCCGTGAAGAATCAGCGGTGCGGATGGAGTATTGGCCTCGGTGTTGCGACGGATCTCCAGACGAGATTTCACTACGGTAGCGTTGGGGTCGAGCGTAAAGTGCAGGTTGGTTTTTGAAATTAAAAAGTCTGGTTTTTGGTAATCTTTCAGATAGATACTTTTAGGTTGTGCGTCTTTCATAACCTGCCCTTCAGCTGTGTTAAAGCGGTAATGTGTCAATAGAGGGTTTAATTAAACCGTGGTTTGCGCGTAGAAATCGACATGGTACGCGCCAAACTTGCGAATATTGATGACACCCGTATCCAGGATCAGATATTGTCCCTTGATGCCCTTTAATGTCCCTTCCACCGTAGATGTTTTATCCAGATTATGCGTCGTAACCTTGGTTGGGAATTCATCAACGGGGTAATCAAATTCGTACACGTCGCCATCGTCGATAGCCTGAATCGCGGCCAGCCCAAAACGTTTTTGCAGCGCGACTATGTCATTCCAGGCATTGTCTAAAACTTCATCTCGTATAGCAGCCAGATCGAGGTATTCGACGTCACCCTTGAGCATTTTTCGCCAGTTGGTTTTGTCGGCCACCTGTTCGCGAAGAAGATCCTCTACAAAGCCGGATTGCTGGCGTGTAGCGACGCGAAAGATAGGCAATGCCTGAATGGCACCCTGATCCATCCAGCGGGTGGGCACTTGAGACATTCGGGTAATGCCGACTTTAATGCCCGAAGAGTTAGCCAGATAGACGATATGATCAGTCATGCAGAACTCTTCGCCCCACTCCGGCTGGCGACAGGTTCCTGCATCGTAGTGGCACTTTTCAGGGCTCATCATGCAGCTGTCACATTGTGCCAGGGCCTTAAAACAAGGATAGCAGTATCCCTGACTAAAGCTTTTTTTCGTCTTACGACCGCAGTGTTGGCAATGGATTGCACCACTGTACTCAATGCGGATAGTTTTTCCCATAAGGGGTGATAACTCAATCCGGTTATCACCCAGCGGTAATGTATACCGTACCGGTTGGGCGTGATCGGTTTTCATTTTGGCCAGATGACCTGACGCCAGAAGTTCAAAATCCATACAAAATTACTGCCACTTCAGGGGTTTATCTTCTGGTTCAGCCACTTCTCCGTCGCTGCCACAGTGGCTGTGATTTTTAGGTGGAACATAGCCGGTTCTTTCTTCGGCGGGCACATGTTTTAACTCATAGGCTATGACTGCCTGCATGCAGTGTTCTTTCTGTTCGGGAGTCAGAGTTCGGCCATCAGCCCACTTACCCAGCTCAATCGCTGTTTTCAGGTTTTCGTACACCTCTGGGGTGATTGAGCTCAAAAGATCTTCAATATTCATCGGGACTTCTCGTTAAATGGTTGTCATCTCATTAAATTAGATAGTTCTAGTAACGTCAGGTGAAATAGCCGTTATGTTTAAAAAGCTATTTTACGTGCCATCTTTTTTATCTGCTGTCCATATGCCGGCAATAGCGGCACACATCATGCCGGCTATCAATCCACCTACATGGGCTGCATTGGCAATGCTGCCGTCCATAAAAAAGTCTACCGCGCCAGTCATTCCCAGTACGACCCAGACAAGCATAAAACCAATGATGCCAGGCTGAAGTGTAAAAACCGGGCGCGGTTTAAAATAATTGTATATCCAGAGGAATCCCAGCAGCCCGTAAAGAACGCCTGAGAGACCACCAAATAAGGATGGGCCACCCCAAATGTATTGAGCGAAATTGCTGATGACGCCAATCAGTAGTATCAGGCCGGTTAATTGTAAACTCCCCAATCCAACTTCAATCCGTCGTCCAAATTCCCAGACCCACATCGCATTGAACAGTATGTGAAAAACCCCGAAATGCAAAAAAATGGGTGTGATCAGTCGCCAGTATTGTCCCAACTCCAGACCGGCGGTCACGGAAGCCAGCCCTAATCGAGAACCCATTAACTGAATCGGCTGGAAGGTTAACCAGCTTACCCAGGTCAGCTCGTGGTCATAATGCACCAGTAAGGCGCCCAGTACCCCGAGTAAAATAGCACCCAGGGTGACGGGATAACGTCCTAAAGCCTGCTGGAATTCGAACAGCTTGCGAGTCATAAACTGCTCGCCACCCTGTAGGCTTGCGGCATTGCTCGAAGCCTCTGCCATGCTGACAGGAGCGATACCTTCGAGTCCATGTTCCTGAATAAATCCGCGAAGCTGCCCAGCCTGCGATTCGTTACTCAGCCACAAACACTGCCCTCTGGGTTCTTCAGTGACTCGATACAGGATACCCTTTTGCTGTAACTGAACCAGCAAGGGGCTCAGATCAAGTGAGAGCGGGAACAAATCCACCTTATACCAGCTCATACTGCGTCACACCGACTCATAAAGTCATACACCATTTTAAATCAGGTTTTAAATGAAGTGATATCGTTTTAAATACAGCCATAAAAGGTTTTATATTAACGTCATACACCGTTCTTACACGTCTTGAGTTCATTCCGTGCCTTTTCCTGTGTCTGAAGCGGTAGAGTCTCCACGGTCGACATAAACCCACTGAAACCGGTCTTCCCTCAGTTCTTTCTCACCATCAAAGCGGTATGCCGTTAAGCGACCGAAACTGACGGCACTGTAATCCAGACAGGCAACGTTCGGCTGCAGTGGTCTGGGGCGCCCCTTGAGCCAGTAATGGCCAAAAAATACTGGCGGTGCGCCAGCTTCGTATTGAAGCAAGTTTTGTTTGTGGGTGCTGTGAATAGGATGGTCCGCCAGATCGTAAGGCAGAGGATCGGGTTGAAAAACAATGTCGCCATAGGTCTTAGGGCTTTCTTCCCAGAATTTAGTGCGGAAAAACCGGCGAATAAACCCGTCTTTACTCTCCAGCTGCATACCATCAGGCAGCGGCATACTGGTGCCCCGCGTCAGGCGATCAACTGTACGGCTTTCCAGTGAGCCCTTCTCTCGAGAGGCCTGGATAAATTCCGGGGTAATGCCTTGCAACGGATAATGGGATTTATAGGCCTGAATCAAAGTGTCATCCCAACAGGCGTGAACCACCCGATAAGTTGGCGTTTCAATAAACAGCGGCAACTGTGAAAACCACTCGGTATATTTCTGCCATTGCTCCGGGAAGTCGCGAAACTGATCGAGTGTCTCTTTCATCAGTTTTTTGAGACGAGCTGGCATACCTTGGGTTTCTTGATCCAGCAGATAATCAAGGGTTTCCTGCTTGAAACGAATGGCGTTGTATTCGTGGTTTCCGAGAACTACAAGCGCTCTACCCGCCTGATGCATATCGTGGACAAGCTCCAGGGTTTCACGGATGTGTGGGCCGCGATCAATCAGGTCGCCCACAAACACGGCGAGTCTTTCCGGGTGCTGATACACACCGTTCACGGGCTTATACCCCAGGCGCTGTAATAGCTTAAGCAGAGGTTTATAGCATCCGTGAACGTCACCAATAATATCGACTTTTACCGGGTCATTATTTGCCGGATCTTCTGGGGCCGCGTGGGGACTTTCCGAAGTCTTGATCATGTCTGTGTTCGAAGCTCCGGCTCAATTGCCCAGGTGGCTACCCCACCCCAACTTGGTGCGGCAGGTTTCGTAAAAGTTATGGTTCAGCGGATGAATGAGGTGCAATTTGTGAGGCTTTTTGTGAATGTGGATTTCATCACCGGGGTTGGTGACCACATGGTTTTGACCATCACAGGTCACATGGGGGTAAGCGGAATTTTCTTCGCCGATAATGATCTTAATCTCGCTGTTGCCGTCAACCACAATTGGGCGGCTGCTTAAGGTATGCGGATTCATTGGCACAATCACAATCGCGTCCAGCTTCGGATGCATGATGGGCCCTCCTCCACTCAGCGCGTAGGCAGTCGAGCCGGTCGGAGTAGAAATAATCAAGCCATCGGATCTTTGGCTGTATACAAATTGACCATCAATATAGAGCTCGAACTCAATCATTCGAATCAGGCGACCCGGGTGAATCACGACATCGTTAAGGGCGTCGCCACCACCAATCAGGGCGCCATTGCGAATAACCGAAGCATCCAGCAGGAAACGGGTTTCCATCATATATTTGCCGTCCAGCACATCGGCGACACGGATTTCGATGTCGTCCGGCGTGATGTCGGTGAGGAAGCCCAGGCGTCCGCGGTTAACACCTAGCAGAGGCACCTTGTACTTGGACAGGGAGCGTGCGGCACCCAGCAGACTGCCATCGCCACCCACGACAATGACCAAATCACAGGTTTTGCCCAGCGTCTCATTGTCAGAAATTTCAAGCTGATGGCCAGGTAAACCGCTAGCAGTGGCTTCTTCGAGGACGATATCCAGCCCACGGGACTGTAAATAGCGAATGAGGCGCTTAAGGGTGCTTAAGGCGTTTTCACTGCCTGGACGACCAACCAGACCAATTCGACTAAATTCCGACATATTCCGGCTCTGTAGAGAGAAAGTTAGCTATTATAGCGGTTTAGGCTATTGTCGTCAGGGATACTCATGTCATCAGAAATACTCAATCATGTTTAGACGATGTCATAACCATTGAGATGTCATAACCAATGAGAAACCATACCCCGTGGACCGCGTTGACGCATCCGCTCGTTCGCAATCTGGCCTGGTGTGTTTTCAGTCCATCGCTGGTTCAAAACCCGATTGACCCCGTCGATGGGTCGTCAAACCCGGCAGTCCATATCCATGAACCTGTCATGACTGATGATGATTGGGAGTTTCTGATATCACTAGACGAATCTCCAACCGCCCTCACCCAGTGGATAAACAGTAACCACACCACCCGATTAGGGTTTCAGTTTGAATACTACTGGCAGTTTTGGTGGCGCAACCGACAGCCGGATTGCGAGCACCGATTTAACGTTCAGCTCACCAGCCAGGGTAAAACGCTGGGCGAGCTGGATGCGCTTTGTTGGAACCCGGACAGTCAACGACTGAGCCATAGTGAAATGGCAGTGAAATTTTACCTTGGCATTGATAGTAGCAGGTTGCCACAGGCCAAGCGCGCCAATACCGAATTCAGCTGGGTGGGCCCTAACGTGATCGATAGGCTGGATTTAAAATGGCAGCAATTGAATCATCGTCAGCTGCACCACCTCAACAATGACGAGATTCACAACACCGATTTTTTGCCAGAACATTGGGCATATGAACATCTGCACATTCAGCTGATCATGAGAGGCAGGCTGTTTTTACCTGTAACTGCCGAGCCCAGTCAGGGCGCAGTCTTATCCACCCGTACTCCTTACATCAATCCTCACCACCAGCATGGTATTTGGATGACACACAGTCAGTTTGAGTCTGCTGTCGTGTCGCAAGCTATAGGGCAAATTTTGTCATCAGAAAAAAACTCACACCGTGCGTCAAACCTACACTGGATGCTGCTGAGGCGTAACCAGTGGTTTGCCCCAGTGACTTACTGCGACAAAAAGCCAGATAATGATGGGGAGCTAGGCGATAACAGCGCGATATTGAAAGGCTTGGCGGATCACTTTTCGAGCTATCGACAGCCGATTCAAATCGCTGTCTTAACGCAGGTGGAGTCGACTTGGGAAGAGTGTAAACGCCTGTTTATTGTTCCGGATCAATGGCCGCTTACAACCTGACCGTCTTTAAGAATAAAGTCTTCAGTGCTCCAGGTTGATACCTGAGGAAGGTGATCAAGGCCATCGTTCAATGCTTTAGCCTTGTACCCCAAATCTTTAAGAAACTGGCAGGCCGCACGGGCGCGGGAGCCTGTATTGCAGCAGGTGACGTAGGTTTGGGAGTCGTCCAGCACACGGCGTTTTAGGTGCATCAGGTGTAGTGGCAAATTAACGGCTTCCGGCAAATGCCCCTGGTTGTATTCCGGTTCCTTGCGAACATCCAGAAGAATAACTTTGGGGGAGTCCGAAGCCAATTGCTTAAAGGTACACGTCTCAATTGACGGTTCTTTTAACAGTGGAAGAAACTCCTGCTTGTCGAGAACCAGCAATACACCCTGGGATTTCATGATGACATTCGCATTGCGAACCGTCTCCTGGATGAGAGCATCTTCTCCAAAGCAGCGCCCTTCTGAAATGTCAGCGACATGAGTGGCAGATGGCTGATTCGGCGAGTTCCGGGTGACTTCCGCAACACCTTCTTTGATGAAATAACAGCAATCGCCTACATCGCCCTGACGAATAATAACTTCCCCTTCGTTGACGATGCGTGTCTGTAAATGCCTGAGAATGTGTCTGACATTGGTGGGGGGAACTTTGAGGAACAGGTTCGAGCGCAGCACGGTATCCAGCCACACTGCGTCTTCATCGAGCTCGCGGCGTGTCGCCAAGTCAACCAACAGGTGTTCAGCAGCCTGACTCCAGGTCAGTAGTTCATCCTGACGCTCTCGATCCACTTTCAGAAGAGTTACATCTGTAGCGGCAACAGCACGTCGGGAACGTGGTTGCTGTGGGTAAATAGGGGTAAAAGCCGTTTGGGCCTTAAGTTTTTCGACAGATCC
>NZ_CBFIHX010000139.1:0-8053 GCF_965662505.1 Pseudomaricurvus sp.
CCACTCTTCCTATCGCCAAGGCACTGGGCAAGAAAGTGATTGTATCCACGGCCACCGTGGCGCTGCAGGAACAGATCGTCAACAAGGACATCCCCGAAGTGCTGCGACACAGCGGCCTGCACTTCAAAGTCTCGCTGGCCAAGGGACGCGGACGCTATCTGTGCCTGTCCAAGCTGGATGCGCTGCTGAACAACGTTGACATGGCCAGCAACCCCACTCAGGCACTGTACGAAGATGAGTTGCCACAAATGGGCGAGCAGAGTGTGCAGATCTATCAGTCGATGATGGATGCCATGGCCGCCAACAAGTGGACCGGTGACCGCGACGAGTGGAAAGACGGTATCCAGGACGAGGACTGGCAGAGAGTCACCACCGATCACCGGCAGTGCACCGGTCGACGCTGCGCCAATGTCTCGGCCTGCAGCTTTATGAAAGCCCGCGATAACCTCGGCAGTGTGGATTGTATTGTCACCAATCACGATCTGGTACTGGCGGATCTGGCTCTCGGCGGCGGCGCCATTCTGCCCGCACCGGAAGACGCGATCTACATTTTCGACGAAGGCCACCATCTGCCCGATAAAGCCCTCAATCACTTTGCCCAGCACAGCCGACTGATCAGTACCAGCAAGTGGCTGGAACAGAGCCAGAAGCCTGTCGCCAACCTGTTAGCCCAGGTCAGCGGCGCCGGCAATGTGGATCGCTTCGGCGAACAACTGCCTGCCGCCATGCTGGACGCCAAGCAAGAACTGGACAAGGTAATCCCTATGTTCCAGTCACTGGCGGACACCATTGATCCCACCGATCACACCCCGCGCCACCGGTTTGAAGGGGGACTGATTCACCCTGAAATGCAGATGGCCTGTGTCGATATTAAGCGCTCCTTTGACCGTCTCGCTGAGCTGTTGAGCAAAATGGCCAACGAGATCAACGAATCCATGGAAGACGCCCACTGTCCGGTGCCCAAGGTGGATTTGGAAAATGCCTTCCCCACCGTCGGCATCTGGCAGTCGCGGGCGGAAGCCAACAAAGACCTCTGGGCCAGTTACGCCTCTCCCGATCCGGAAGGGTCTGTGCCTAAAGCCCGCTGGTTCACACTGGTGGAGCAGAGTGGCAATCTGGACTTTGAAGTCTGCTCCAGCCCGATCCTCGCCGCGCGCACGCTGGAATACGGCTTGTGGAAACAGTGCTGCGGCGCCGTAGTCACCTCGGCCACCCTCACGGCTCTGGGTCATTTTGGACGCTTTCAGATGCGTGCCGGCACACCACAGGACAGCCAGTACCACGTAGTGCCCAGCCCGTTCGATTTCACCAAAGCCGGCGTACTGCGAGTGCCTTCTCAGGCCTCAGACGCCAGTAATGCCAGCGCACACACTCTGTCCATTGTTGACTCGCTGCCTGAAATTCTGGACATCAACCAGGGCAGCCTGGTGCTGTTTTCCTCCCGCCGACAAATGCTGGACGTTTACGATGCCCTGCCCGGCGACTGGCAAGACATCATTCTGGTGCAGGGTGACCGCTCCAAACAGGCATTGATTGATGAGCACAAACAGCGCATCGACGACGGCGAAGGCAGCGTGATCTTCGGTCTCGCCAGCTTTGCCGAAGGTGTGGATCTGCCCGGCGACTACTGCAGTCATGTGGTGATTGCCAAGATCCCGTTTTCCGTTCCCGACGATCCGGTTGAAGCCTCACTGGCAGAATGGATTGAAACCCGCGGCGGCAACCCGTTTATGGAAATCAGTGTACCCGACGCTGCCATTAAACTGGTACAGGCCTGTGGCCGCCTGTTGCGTACCGAAAGCGATACCGGCACGGTGACACTGCTGGACCGCCGGGTCGTGACTCGGCGCTACGGTACAGCGATTCTCAACTCCCTGCCGCCGTTCAGTCGGGACTTGTCGTAAACCAACCGGCTGCCTAACCGCAGAACGACTAGCTCCAGAACGGCTAACGACAAAACGACAACCACAGAGAAAACCATGACCACAGCGCTGACTGACGCCCTGTTCGACATAGAAGCCGAGCTGAAAGCCATTGAATTGTGGGATACAGAACCCCCATCGGAAGAGGCGCTGTCCAGCACTCAACCGTTTTGTGTGGACACCCTCAGCCTGCCCCAATGGCTGCAATTTATCTTTCTGCCACAAATGCACACCCTGATCGAGAGCGAGCATCCTTTACCCACAAAGTGTGGTATCGCGCCCATTGCGGAAGAATATTTCAGACACCATTCTGAAAACGGCGATCATCTGATTGCACTGCTCAACCGGATTGATGAACACTTAAGCAGGGCCTGAAATTTTCAGAACACGCCAGATGGCAGCTTAATGTCTATACTTCGGACAAGATCACGAGCTGACAAAATTGAACTCTAACCCTGAGCGCCAGACCCGAACACCATCCATACAACCGAAGAGCCAAATGCCGTCCACAGAGCACCAGCACAGGAAAACCGAACTCATTGGCTGTCCATCCTGTGACGAGCTGACACGGATTCCTGAATTAATTCCCGGCCAAACAGCCTTCTGCCCTGAATGTGGTCATCTGCTGAGTCAGTGTCGACGCCACGCGTTCGACAAGGTCATCGCCTATGCACTGACTGCCCTGCTGCTGTTGATTGCGGCCAACCTCCTTCCCTTCTTATCCCTGCAAGCCGCCGGAGCGGAGAACACCATCGATCTGCCCAGCACGTCCATTGCAATGTTTCACGAAGGCATGCCGTTTCTGGCCCTGCTTGTGTGTGGGTTTATTTTGCTTCTGCCCATGGCCCAGTTACTGCTGGTGCTGGCACTGTATGTTCCTCTGCACTTAAAAACCCCCGTTCCCTGGCTGGTCCCTACAGGCAGATGGGTCTTCGCGATGCAGAGCTGGTGCATGGTGGATGTGTTTCTGATTGCCCTGGTGGTCAGTCTCGTCAAACTGTCTACCATGGCCTCCATCGTGTTCGGGATGGCTTTCTGGGCTTATGTGGCCTTTGCCTTTTGTTTCACTCTCATGCTCACCTGTACCGATCGCCTTCAATGCTGGCAAGCCATTGAAGCCCTGATGTCCCAACAAGAAGCTCTGATGTCCGAGCAGAAAAACTCGACTCAATTAACAGGCAGCCCTCAGCCATGAGCCACGTTTCCGCCGTGTCCAGAGAGCAGGTCACTTGCCACACTTGCTACAAAGTCAGTCCGATTCAGATGGGACACTGCCCACGCTGTCACGCCGAGCTGCACCCTCGCAAAAAAAACAGCATCCAGCACACCATGGCACTCCTGATCACCGCCAGCCTGCTGTACATTCCCGCCAACCTGTACCCGATCATGATTACCAGCCATCTTGGTCAGGCTGAACCCAGTACCATTCTGGGGGGCATTTGGACACTGTTCGAGATGGGCGCTTACCCTGTCGGCACCATCATTTTTCTCGCCAGTGTGATTGTGCCTTTGGCAAAACTGCTCGCGTTATTTTATCTGTGCTGGGCGGTCACGGCTTTTGACAGTCAGGGTCTGAGTGATGACGCCAGCCTCAAGAGACAAACACAACTGTTTCGGATTGCCGAATTTATGGGCAAGTGGTCTATGGTGGATGTCTTTGTGGTTTCCATTCTGGTTTCGCTGGTACAAATTCAGGGTCTGATGACGGTAGAGCCGGGCATTGCCGGACTGTCCTTTTCCGCCGTGGTGATTATCACTATGATAGCCGCAGAAAGCTTTGACCCCCGTTTGATCTGGGACCTCAAACATAACCCACAACCTGACACGGTATCGCCCCCTCACGGAGAGCCTCAATGAGTGACACACCAGCCACCGTTCGCCACAAGCGTGGAATATCCAAGATCTGGATCATTCCGCTGGTCGCGCTTGCGCTGGGTTTGTGGATGCTGATGTATAACTTTACCCATCAGGGCCCTACTTTTGAGATCACCTTTGAAAATGCTGACGACCTTGTAGCCGGCAAAACCAAAATCAAATTGCTCAGCGTCGACATCGGGGTGGTTAACTCGATAGAACTGAAATCCGACGTATCCGGAGTCATCGTGAACGCCGCCCTCGAAAAGCAATACGCTGACTTGCTGAAAGAAGACACTCAATTTTGGGTTGAACGGGCACGCGTTGGCACCAGCGGTGTCAGTGGACTAAACACTCTGCTGTCTGGCGCTCACATCAAGGTATTGCCCGGTAACAGCAAGATCGAACAAACCTCTTTTAACGGTTTGGAAACGCCACCGCTGACCGATGCAAACGCACCGGGTGTGCGTCTCGTACTGGAGAGCAAAAATGCCTCTTCCATCAGTACCGGAGACGATGTTCTGTTCAACGGCTATAAAGTCGGCGGGGTCGAGAGTATGGTTCTGGACGAAGACAGCCAGACCGTCAAATACGATGTCTTTATTAAAGCGCCCTTCCATCATCTGGTGACAGAGAATGTCCGCTTCTGGGACATCAGCGGCGTCTCCATGCGAGCCTCGGCACGGGGTTTTGATGTCGACATGGGCTCACTGGACACCCTGCTCACCGGCGGCCTGTCGTTCAGTCTTCCATCCCACCTGTCGCCAGGCAGCGCCGTTAAAGACAGCACCCACTTCAAACTGTACGGCTCCAGAGAAGAAACACTGGAACGCCACTACCATCAGAAAATTTACTATGTCGTTGCGTTTAAGCAACCTGTGGGAGGCCTTTCACCAGGTTCACCAGTGACCTACCGGGGTATACCTGTCGGGCAGGTGGAAAAGGTACTGCTGAAGGAGATGATGGCTCAGGCTCCTCACCAAACCGGTGCTCCCATCCCGGTATTGATTTATCTGGAGCCCGCACGATTTGAGGTGGGCGATAGCGACGAATCCTCTGACAGGCTCAAGCAGATGATTCTGGCTGGTATCGACAACGGTTTACGAGCCACGCTAAAGACCGGAAACCTGATTTCCGGGAGCCAGCTGGTGAATCTCGACTTTTATCCCAATGAGCCCGCAGCCGAGACCGGCACATTTAATCAATACGCTCAAATACCCACCATGGCCGGTGGCATCGATCAAATTCAGCAATCGCTCACCGCCTTGCTGGATAAGTTCAACAACTTGCCGCTGGATACCACCGTGGGCAACGCCAACAACGCCATCCACCAACTGGATCAAACCCTGCTGAAAGTAGACTCACTCCTCAGCACACCACAGGTACAGACACTGCCTGATCAGATCAATTCGAGCCTGACCGAACTGGACAGCACGCTGAAGAACTTCCAGGAACTGTCGGACTCACTGCGGAACTCCGCGCAATTACTGCCGGTTTCTGAGCATACAGACATCATTCCCGAGGCCAAACAAGAATGACTACCACCTCACTACTCCGAGCCAGCTTACTGACCCTCAGCTGCCTGATATTATCCGCTTGCCTCGGAGGCACCCCGCCGCCCGCCACGCAGTATTATCTGCTGCGCGCAGACTCTCCGGGCGCGTCGCACCACGATCCTGCAATCAAGGTTTATTCACAGAAGCTGTCCAGCGTCCAACTTAATGCGGTAAACATTGCGCCTTACCTGCATCAAAATGGCCTGGTAATGAAAACCGACAACCACCGCATCGCCATTGCCCGCTACAACAAATGGTCTGAACCACTCACTTCCAGCATTCCACGTTTTCTGAGCCGGTCCATTTCCCATTTCTATGGTGCCGAAATTATCACCACGGCCAATACCGCATCGACTCCGACAACGACCGTCGAAGTCAATATCGATCAACTTCACGGCCAGCATAATGGTGACGTCACGCTGGAAGCCTCCTGGACCCTTAAATCAACCAGCAGCACCAACCCAACCATCCAATCGTTTGCGTTTAGCGATGTTATTTCACTGAACAGCAGCGGTTACGACGCACTGGTCGCCGCAGAAAAGCAGTTACTGGAACACCTGTCTCGCGAAATTGCCCAGAGCCTTCCGCCCCTGAGATAAAGAGCCTTCCGCCCTTACCGTAAAGAGCCTTCCGCCCTGCGACACTTTGTCACATTCCCCGCGCCCTAAATCGCAGTGATAATGATCGGATAAAATAACGCTCATTGGGGGAGTACATATGACGGGGTTTCAACACGCCTGGCAAGCAGCACGACGTCTGGCCACACCGGCATGTCTGCTGGCACTGACCATTCACCACGCAACCGTTCACGCTGACAACACCACCAAGGCTGATCCCGCCAAAGCCTCCCCCATGGAAACCATGGTGGTCACCTCCACCAAAGAAGCAAAATCCAAATCAGACCTAGCCGAATCTCTTGATTCTCTGGACGCCAGCGAACTGGAGCTGATCGGCCCAGCACACCCGGCAGAAGCGCTCAATCGTATCGCCGGGGTGCACATTAACAACCTTGGCGGCGAAGGCCATATGACCGCCATTCGCCAACCCATTACCACCTCCGGCGTGTATCTGTTTCTGGAAGATGGCTTGCCTACCCGCCCCACCGGCTTTTTCAATCACAATGGTCTGTACGAAGTGAATGTTTCTCAGGGCAGTCGCCTCGAAGTCACCAAGGGACCCGGCTCAGCACTCTACGGCAGCGACGCCATCGGCGGCGTGATCAACTCCGTCACCAAGCCTTCACCCGATCAGCCAGAAGCCGACATCAATGTTGAACTGGGAGCCTATGGCTGGAAACGCGCGCTGCTGAGTGGTGGCACCGATGTGGGAGAAGACAGCGGTGTGCGCGTTGACCTCAATGCCACCGACAACGAAGGCTACCGGGACGATTCTGAATACACCCGATACTCTTCCACGCTGCGTTTCGACAGCCAGCTCTCACAACACTGGGACATGAAGGCCATTGCCTCTTACACCGACGTTGACCAAAGCGGCGTATCCGGCCTTGAGGAAGACGACTACAAAAACAACCCGGAGAAAAATGAATTCACCGGTGACATCGGTTACCGTCAGGTGCAATCACTGAGAATATCGTCAGAGTTTAACTACACCCCCAACGCCGATCAGCTGCTAACCCTGACCCCCTACTATCGTGATAACAGCATGCGAATGATGCCCAGCTGGATGGTGACCTACGACCCCAATGTGCGTGATTACGAATTTCAGTCTTACGGCATGCTGGTAAAATTCCGTCAGAGCCTGTTTGACGGCACGGGCGAAATTATTGTCGGTCTGGATACTGACTACACGCCCTCCACCTACACAGAAGAGGTCATTAGCGTTACCCGGAACGGGGATTTTTACACCGACTATCAAACCACCGGCCAACTCAACTATGACTTCGACGCAGAGCAAACCTCGCTGTCGCCCTACGTCCACACAGACTGGCATTTGACCGACGAACTGATTCTGAGCGCCGGTCTGCGCTACGATCACTTCTCTATCGATTACAAGGACAGCGGCAAGGCCACCAGCAGCTCTCACATTCGTCCCGAGTCACAATCACTGAGCTTTGAACAATTCAGCCCCAAAGCCGGTTTGGTGTATCAATACAGCGAAAACCACAACGCTTACGTCAATTACCGTCACTCGTTTCGCGCCCCGACCATCGGCACCCTGTTCCGTCCGGGTTCGTCGATGGACAGCACCGACCTTCAACCCGTCACCAGCGAGAGCTATGAGATGGGCTTTCGCGGACAGTTTAACGAGCGACTGGGTTACGAGCTGGCCCTGTACCACATGAGTGTTGAGGACGACATTGTCAGCTACATCGAAGGCAATGACCGCATCAGCACCAATGCCGGTGAAACCTCCCACCAGGGTATCGAACTGACACTGACCGGCAGCATCACCGAAGAAGTCAGCTTTAACATCGCCTGGAGCTGGGCCGAACATCAGTACGAAGACTACTCTTACGTTTACGGTTACTTTAATCCCAGCCTCGGTCGCTACGTGACCGAAACCCGCAACTACGACGGCTACGACATGGGTAAAGCGCCTAAAACCATGGGCAACGTGACGCTCGCCTATCGCCCTGACTTTATTCCCAACACTCGCTTTGAGCTGGAATGGGATCATCAGGGCGAGTACTACACCGACGAGACCAACACCTCGACTTATCAAGGCCACGACCTGCTGAATCTGCGTGCCAACTACGACATC
>NZ_CBFIHX010000140.1:0-7940 GCF_965662505.1 Pseudomaricurvus sp.
GAGTTATTCTTCAGCCGGAAAAAGACAGCCGTGAACAACTGTTAAGGTTCTCTATCTTTGCGGTCAACCTGACTCGTACTATCACCTCCTCTCGCGAGAAGGAGGACATGCTTAAGGCCTTGAATCGGTCTTCTGCCGTGATCGAGTTTTCGTTAGACGGCATCATCTTGCAGGCCAATGATAACTTTTTCCGGACGATGGGATATACCAAGGAGCAAGTGATCGGCAAACACCATCGCATGTTCTGTGAACCAGAATTGGCCAACTCCCCAGAGTATGAAGAGTTCTGGAGAAAGCTTGCGCGAGGTGAATATATTTCCGCGCGTTTTAAACGTATAGACAGCCGAGGTGAAACCATCTGGCTTGAGGCGTCCTATAACCCGATCCACAACGATCGGGGCGAGTTTTACAAGGTGGCCAAATTTGCCACAGACATCACTGCTCTGGTGCTTCAGGAACAGGAAGTCTCGAAAGCCGCGACTCTGGCCAATGAAGTCTCTGAAGAAACGGGTAAGCTGACCACTCAGGGCCGACAGGTAATTGGCTCTACCATCTCCAGCATGAACGATCTGTCTGGGCAAATGCACTCTGCCAGTCAAGCGATCGAAGCCCTGAATCAACACTCTGTAAAAATCAGTGAGTTGGTGAACAGCATCAGTGGCATTGCCGATCAAACCAATTTGCTGGCCCTCAACGCGGCCATTGAAGCGGCACGTGCCGGAGAGCAAGGTCGGGGCTTTGCCGTGGTGGCCGATGAAGTCAGACAACTGGCTTCTCGAACTAATGAAACCACCGAAGAGATTGTGTCCATGGTCACCGAAAACCTGAAGCGTACCGGCAACGCCGTTGAATTGATTGCGCAATGTCAGGGTGAGGCAACCCAAGCGCTGGAATTGTCAAAAGAGGCAGGCAGTGTGATGGACAGTATCGAGCAGGATGCCAAGCGTGTTGTGGAAGTTATTGGGCAGTTTAATAAGGTTTTATAACGCAGAAGCTTTGCACTTAAGCCGATAAAACACTGACAGCCTTTTTGACTCGGCGGCAGCTTTAGGGACTTCTTTAAAATCCCTAAAGCTGCCTGTACTAGGTTTTTTTAACGCTGTCTTAATAAAGCTGATTCAATAAAGACAGCGAACTTAACTGTCAGGATTGACGGCGGCGTAATCTCAGCAGTCCACCGGCGGCAAACAACAATCCACTCACCAACCCTAGCAGCGGCAACGGACTTGCGGTGGTGGGCAGCGCTGCAACCTCATCGGCATCAGTGTGGTGTATATCATCGTCGTCATCGGCAAAGGCTACCGTGTCGACACGATCTTCAAAGAACTTATCTTTGGAGATATACAGTTGAATTTCGTCCCCTTTTTCCAAATCACGCAGGCGGCGTTTGCGGCCATCGAGAATCGCGCTGTGGCTCATGTCCGGCGTGACCTCGATAGTTTTGTCCGTTGCGGGCATATACAGCTTCATCGTGCCCTTCCAATTGCTGCGAACCACCATCTCTGCACGCGCATACAGATTTCCGTCAATGTCATAAACACCTTCACAGGATCCCGCCAGCATGCCAAAACGCTCTTTGGCTTCTGCGGTGGCCTGATAATCCTGGGCGTAGTCACTGCATTCACCCACACGTTTAGGTTCGGCAGCGTAGACTGAACCAGCTCCCGCCAGTGCTGTAACAACAATCAAGGGTTTGATCAGTTTTTTCATTGGCTTTCTCCTTGGGGGTTTGGGGTACATTCATATTGAGGTTTTCAGTACCCATTGGTCATTGCATAAGAGTGAGCTTTCACGACACCGGTGTTAGGTGTCGGATGGACATCGCGAGCTGTATCAGGAACTGTGAGGCTGGGGTTGATCGACGACTTCGGCTGCGCGCGAATAATCAACCGCTCAGGCGCGTAACCGACAAAGTAAAAGGGATAGCAGGTGATCATCGTCAAGGTTTCCGTGTCGGTTGGATCCAGTACCGAAATATCCAGCGGATCGGTAATGAACATTTCGGTAACGACATAGATTTGCTTGCCTTCCAGCGTTTGCAGCGTAATCCGATCACCAACAGCGATATCCTTCAGCGGCCGAAAGAAACCGTCCCGGTGTGCTGACACGACCATATTGCCCTTTTCACCCGGGTAAGCTGTACCATCGACAATGCCGGCACCGCGATTAAGCGTCAGTCGATCCGTTCCTGAAAAGACAGGCACCTGCAAGTTCAAGCGTTCAATGGAAAGCACCGCCAGTGGAAGATCTTCACTTTGCGCCTGAGCGTATTTTTTCTTACGGCTTTCGGACCACAGACTTTTATCCGGATCCTCGACGTTCAGTTCGTCAGCGTTAGGTTTAGAAGGAGGCGAAGTAGAAGAAGGCGTAGAAGAGGAAGGCGTAGTATTAGTGCCGGAAGAGGAAGTAGATATTGAAACAGCGGCTGAGTCAGAATCAGCCTGCGCCATTAAGGCCTCATCAAAAGCTGCCAGTGCCTGGCGCGACGCGAAGGCGGAATCCAGATAGGCGATACCCACAAACAATAGCCCCAGCAGCCCAATGCTTATCAGGCATCGCTCCAGGGTTACGAGAAACGCAGGCTTTAAAAACCCAAAGTATCTCAAGGCGGTCTCCCCTTGCTCACTGTTCCATCGTCACGCATTCAACCTCGTTGCATGAACGTCCTTTATTCATATCTTCAGTCACGGGTTGTCTGTAGTAAGAACCACAGTGCGTTGTGAGAACCACAGTATGTAGTGGGACCACAGTAGCGAATCAATAAACGTGGAATAAGACGACACGCCAAACTGGATGAAAGATAAAAGAACACAATCTGTTATCGATCATCATGTCCCTAGAGAAACTGTCCTCATCCGGGCAATGTTTTCAGCCTCTTAATCCTTAAAGCCGCGATCTTAAGAAACAAAGCATTGGAATGAGTGTAGCAGGAATAATTTGGCGGGCTTGATATGAGGAATAATACGACTTTTAGTTGTGTGACAGAGTTTTTCAAAGGCCGTCTAAACATAAAACTTCGGGTTGTCACTTCGACCGCGGTGAACACTGATCCGCATCACACAGCCGGGCTTTACCCGTCAGCAATCGAGAAAGACGGTAACGATGTTTGGCAAACAGACGGTAAGCAATGTCGGCAACAGGTTTAATGATTGGCCAGCGCAGGCAGTTATAACGTGTTACCCCCACCAGAGACCAGGCCCGTGCCGTGACATCCAGACCCAGCAACAGATGGCCGGTGTCATCCACGGCGTGCAGGACACGGTTGGCCGCGGCGGGATCAATCTCGGGATAGCGACTGGCAAACTCCGGATGCCAGATATCCATAAGCTGCAAGCGCTGGTGTGTGTCCCGCTTGGTCAGGGCCTGCATTTCCTGTGCACACAGTGGACACTGGCCGTCGTAAAATACCGTTAACTTCGCTGTAGCGTTTATAGACATCATCGTTACCCTGGACAATTCGCGCGAATAGAATCAGATGACGTAATGGACTGACTCATACACCTCAATACGTTGTGAGTTCGCATTCGGATTAAAACAAGACCCACAACCTGCAAGTGTGGCGGTTACGTGTACGTCCCAGCCAGAAACCAGAGAGCAACCCTCTGGAGCGTGTTGTGAAGGAGTGTCCCGCAGACATTGTGTTGATACAAAGTCGTTACATATTGCGACAGAAGATGGATATTTTTACGTTTCAGGTTCGTTAAACTATCGCCAATTTCGATTGGAGACCCGACCATGAACCTGAATTCTCAACGCCCCTGGATCACCCCTCTGGTGATTGGTGCCTTTTTGCTAACCGCTGTCACCGGCGTGTTGATGTTTTTCCATCTAGACTCCGGACTCAATAAAACCGTACACGAGTGGTTAAGCTGGTTACTGGTGGCCGGGGTCGTCGTACATGTATTGCTTAACCTGCCGGCGTTCAAACGCTACTTTAAGCAAAACACCGGACGTGCAGTCATGGGATTGTTTGTCGTCATTCTCGCCTTGAGTTTTATCCGTGTGGAGGGCGAAGGCAACAAAGAACCCGGTTTTGCCCCACCCATCCGGGCACTGGCCAGCGCCCCATTGCCAGTATTGGCACAGGTCGCCGGCACCACCACAGACGACATGCGCAGCCGCCTGCTGACCGCCGGCTTAACCGTGACAGACGATCAGCAAACCGTCGCCGAACTGGCCGGGCCTGAATTGCGCGCACAAGTGAGCACTTTGATCAAGGTACTGGAATCCCAGTGAAGGCATTCATGGAGGTGGGGGCAATCCGGTGTAGTGTTTTACCGGCTATCGCTTTTGGGGTGCTTTCAAGGGCATCCCCTCCTTAACTTCGCTATCCCCTCTCCAAAACCCGTTCACCCTGAGTGCTGAGCTTGTCGAAGTATCGAAGGGTCAGCTCCGATCTCTCCAGCCCTTCGATCTTCGATGCTTCGATAAGCTCAGTACTCAGGGCGAGCGTATGATCCCTTTGTGCCACGCTGGAATCGAAAAGGCTCTGATTCCTTAATTTATGCTGGAGATAACTCTGGTAGATAATACCTTTCTGCATGTTCCGGTATTGCCCAACGTAACGGAGATCTGGAACTGGTTTCTGTTAACAGGCCTTCTTCTTTTAATTGTTGAACAATCTTTCTCGTGACGCTCAACCCCAAACCTGTGATTTTTTCCATTTCTGATCGTTCAAATTCACCGTGTAAATAGGCTTTTTCAAGTAGACGTGCGGCCTCAGGTTTTATAGGCGGCATACCAACAATTAGGCCTCTGTTTCGGTCCTCAATATATGAGCCTATCCTCTTTACCATATTTTCCAGATCGAGCACTTTAGTCATAAAATCTACTTGATCGATGGCCGTATCAATCATGAACTCACAAAATTGAATCAGCCCGTTTTCAGATAAAGCTCCACGACCATCCGAGACACCCTGGCGACCTTTATCTGCTTCAGCAAGCGCTGATTTATAATCAGCATGACGTCTGGCCAAACCTCTACTCAAACACCATATGCCGGTTGCTCCTATGCCGATTGACCTCAGAAACAGATCAGTATGCAGTCGTCCAACTCTGCCATTACCATCGATAAAAGGATGTATCCAGGTAAATCGGTGGTGTGCAGCCATAGCGCCAATCACCTTCTTTTGTCCATGAAGCCGATCCAAACGGAACACCTCTTGAAAGCGTTCCAAATATCGATCCAATTCGTTAGGTGCTGGAGGCAGATGAGATCCTATTTCCACATCTTGTCCGTTTTGTCTGAACACCCCCGGCTCCACATAGGCCCAAGTTTTCTCATTGGCAGACTTAACCTGACGTAGGGTTTCAGGTAACCGTTCATAGAACAGTTTATGAATATGTTTGAAGCAATCAGCGCCAACCAGGTCGACAGCGCCATAGGCTTCCGTGGCCAAGGTATTTTGAACGGTCACATGAGCAATAGATTCCAGCTGCAAATCTCGCTTCACAGGATCTAAACTGTAATCGCCCTTCATTGCCTTTCGGATATCCCGAGGATGCGTGTTGTGCCCTTCAATGAGGTTCGAATAATAGGAATTGATGACCCGAAGGTGCTCTTCAAGTACTTCTGCTGTTTGGGTTGATATCATTCCAGACAGTCGGGCGGCCTTCCTTTCCAAATCCAGGGCTTTCTCAGGCAAATTCGACTCATCTATTCCAGCAGCAGACGGAATTAATGGCTCAATGGAAGGTAATATAGGCATTTTGTATCACTTTATATATCAGTTTTATTATCAAAACAGTGATATATAACTTATTGAAAAATAACAATATATTGTATTTAGTTAACCATGTTTAAGGCTTTAAATCACCTTTACTGTATCAGTTTTGGTATCACTTGAAAACAAAGGAAAAGAGAGGTTTTTTAGCCCGGCGTCTATCCCCCCTCCAAAACCCGTACAGCCTGAGCTGTTTGTGAACCCCTGTGCGGTTCTCAATGTCGAGCGAGGCTCCCAATCCATCGTGCATGGCTTTCTCTATATCGAACGCGGGTTCCAATGCATCGAGCGTGGGTTTCTGTATATCGATCATGACTCTTAATATATCGAACGTGCGATGCAAACACTCGATGTCGGGTCTTTTATATGCCCCTGGGGGATCCCCAATACCCGATTACCCATCCGCGCATAGGAACATCGGGTCTTTTGTATTGGCGATCGGGTATCTGTACATGGAACATCGGGTCTTTTATATGGACTGCGGGGATACAAAAGACCCGCGATCCCATACCGGCAATGCACCATCGAGTGTTTTATATGGACGACCGACTCTTTTGTATAGGACACCGGGTATCGCGGATAGGCTGGGGGGATACGATGTATGGGTTAGGGGGATACAACGTATAGGCCAGGGGGATATGTTGTATGGTGGGAGGGGGATATGTTGTATCCCCCCTACCGATCCCGTTCACCCTGTGCTTGTCGAAGGAAGCTTGTTGAAGAACAGTGGCCCAGCCTCTCTCAATCCCGTTCACCCTGAGCCTGTCGAAGGGTCACCTCCGATCTTGACCAGCCCTATGGCTATCCTTTTGTCCTGCGCTGTTGTTTAACCAAGGCATCACAGCTGGATGTGCTGTCGACGTAATAAAACTTACTGTACATAAACCAGCGATAGGTCGCTGGTTTGCAGAGATCGTAGTGTTGCTTTTGAGCGAACTGACTCACGCCATAATGCACGGCATGGGGGAGTAGAAACGCGAAGAGAATACTGATCACAATACCTTTGGTGAACAAAGACTCACACTTAGGTGTGAGAGTTTTACCGAGAAGCCCTTGCACTATCCCTCCGGCAGTAAGAAAAAGTAATCCCAGCCCAATGCCCAGCATGTAGACAGAGCCTTTATCAAACTCAATAACAGGAGCACCCTGACGTACCTGAATGATAAAATTGGTGAGACTGATGACAAACCAGGCCAATGAGGCGATGGTTAATAGTAAGAAAAAGGCAACGCTCAAAAGCCGAACTAAAAAAGGTGATTGCGGTTCTGATCGCATGAATAAAACTCAATAACCATTGGAAGGTAAAAGACGTTATATGAAGTTAACAAAAGAAGAAAAGGATCAACTTTTACAAGAGATTGCTGATGACCTGCCTGAATACTTTGCCATATTTTCACCGTGGATGTCGCTTTGGCTTGTTAATATACTACTTTCATGTATAGCAATAGGGTCGGTGGTTAACATCCTCGCTGATTTATTTAACGTATCATTTAAGTATGCTTACTTATTTGGTCTTGCTGTTGCTATCCTTCTTATTGCCTCGAATATACTCATTGCCTCTGGCCGCCGATCCATGGGAACACGACCACTGCAAATATTCGGATATTGTAGTGTCGCTTTCGGACTATTAGCGCTGACCATGTATTTCAAGGATGGGGCAGCCTTAATTCTAATTTTATTAGGGTCAGGCTTCTTGAGCATACTTATAACGCATAGCGTGAAATTTCAGGTCTTTGCTTATCACCGAGAAAAAATGGGAGCTTGGGGGCGGGAGCGGATTAAAAAGAACAGGGCCTTTGTGGAGAAGGTAAAAGCCTCTCGACGAAAATAAGATTAATCTTTATCGACATGTCTGAGCTTGTTGAAACAGCTTTCCAGCCGAAGACCTTTTCCCAATAAATTTAACGTGAGAATGAGCTGCATCATAAAATCGTTCTGAAACACAAACGTAGCTTGGGAAAGAACCTTTTAAATCATCAGACTTCAACTGATATCGGCATTCTTTTGTGCTGGAGCCATAGTATTTTTCGATTTTAGACACTTGTGAATAGTCATCGCCAACGCAGTAGGTATAAAGTGTAGGTATTGTGTGAACTATAAGCATCCAAAACAAAAAATAAGAGTAAAGTGGTGCAGCAATAATAGCTCCTGCCAACCTAACTCGGCTAAACCCTAAACCTTCGTGAAATTTCTTGATGAATACTTGATGAATGATCC
>NZ_CBFIHX010000141.1:0-7877 GCF_965662505.1 Pseudomaricurvus sp.
GTTAACCAGGGCCGTTCACACTGATAAATAGCGTTCTGAACTTAAAGCGTACTGGAAACTTAAAGCGTACTGGAGTTCGACAGGCGAAATGAAAACTCAGCTGTTGCTCTCTGTAATCAGGCGTGAGGTATTGGATCTGGGTCTTAGGAATAAATTTGCAACTGTCTGATTCCTAAGACCTTAAGACATTTTCGCCGAAGGTATTAACCTTTCTCGATATCGAGCAATTCCACTTCAAAGATTAACACGGCATTAGGGCCAATATAGGGGGATGAACCCCGTTCGCCGTAGGCCAGCTCAGCAGGGATATACAATTCCCACTTGGAGCCTTCTGTCATCATTTGAAGGGCTTCAGCCCAACCATCAATCAAGGCTTTTGCTTTGACGCTAAAAGCTTCATTGCGACTGTAGGTGCTATCAAATTCTGTGCCGTCAATGAAGGTGCCTCGATAATTCACTTTTACTTCATCGTCTTCTGTTGGGGTTTGACCGCCACTTCCTTTGTTAATGATACGGTATTGCAAACCGCTTTCTGTCGTTGTTACACCAGGTTTTTTGGCGTTATCCGCTAAGAAGATCGCGCCTTCTTTTTTATTTTTTTCACCGGCTATTGCCCGTTCTTCTTCTTTCTTTTTAATATGGACCTTTCTGTACATCTCCATGGTAGAGGCAATTTCCCCGTTAGACATCTTGGTGCCGTCACCAATAAAGACATCTTGCATGGCGGTAGCCATGACATCGATATTCAGTTCAATGCCTTCTACTTTGAACTTTTCCGCTAAATCTGCGCCATAGGCGTAGCTAAATCGATCGGTTAACGTTTTGAGATGACGCAATTGCTCGGAGGACTCTATTATTTGGTCTTGTTCTGGCTGTATAGATCCTTTGGCTTGAGCGTGTTGACTGTGAGTGCTCATAAGCGTTGCGCTCATAACCATAATCGCGAGAGCAATTGTGTAACGTTTCATGAAATATCCTCAACGTATTAATATTATTCTTCTAAAAGAGGTGGTTCTGATGCTTTTGTGAATTAGGTTTTTGGTCAAATAAGAAAAAGCCTCAACATATCGTTGAGGCTTTTAGAGTGATGATCAATAAGCGATTAGTTCAACCAACGGTTGGCGTAATCACGCATTGCATCGCCAGGTGCGCCACCATCACCAGACATTGGAGCGAAGTGGGTGCCTGAAGTTAGCTCTTGTGAATAACGAGTTGAGTTTGCACGGCAGTTGCCGGCGTTGAAAGGCAGTGCAGGTGCCAGAGTGTCACCAGTACTGAAGATACAAACAACATCAACGTTGCTGGCTACAGGACGATAAATGCTGGTGGTGTAAACAGTATCAGGCTGAACAGCAATAACGCACTCTGCGCCCAGACGGTTTGCAGCGTTAAAAGAACCGCCGCCGCCTTGTGAATGACCAGAAGTACAAACTTTTGGATCTGAACCGACAATGTTGCGGTAACGGCTTTTAGCCTGATTTACAGCGCTTTCAACTTCTCTACCGGTACCGGAGTTCGCAGTTGTGGCTGCGGCTACCAGGATACACTCTTCTGCTGTAGCTTCCAGCAAACCTCGGTAGGTACTAGAAGTACCACCTGTGCCGTTACCCCAGCCGATGATGTTGTAATTTCCGTCACCACCACGTGGTACATAGAACACAGCACCAGAGCCTGATTCACGGCTAACGCTACAATCACCGCCGAGTCCGCCAGCGAAGACTGATCCGGAAGCCATGAATCCAGATACCAAAGTTGCGGTAAGACCCGCGATTTTTGCGATATTAGAAATTTTCATGAAAACAACCTTTTGTTATAAGTTATAGATAGTTATGTTTCTAACTCTACATTTGAAAAGTAAGGATCCAATATGACAGCTAGGAGCACTTACTGGACAACACTTGCGCTCTGATAAAGTCAGTCTTTGCAGCAAGTTGAAGCGATTCTAGAAGCTAGTTCTAACCCTTGCTATCACACGAAGTTACGAAAAGGCTGATATAAACAAAACTCGAGTCATTACAAGTTCTCAGAAAATACCATTGAATCAATGAGAGCCAATTAATCTCACTATTCCTCGTATTGGTATTAATGGACTGAATCTCTGACGGAGTGTCAGATTTGTTATGACGGGGTGAGTTTTATGATGTTATAAATGACAGGTTTTGAGTGAGCTTGGCCACAGAGTGGTGGAACACTCTGCTAACTGGATTTGCCTGTGTGATTATGTGTTACAAAAATCTCAAGAGCTGTTGAAGCCCCAATACGGCAAAGATCAGACAGGTCATGGTGAGTAGCCCGTTGCTGAACCAGCGGTTACGCCATTGCTGAGGGAGGCTGTGTCGATTCAACAATATCAGTAAGGTTGCCGCCAAAAAGGGCATGAATAATGCGCCCAGCACACCGTAGCCCACGATCAGCATAAACGGACGGTCCATAAACAAGAGAGCCATAGACGGGAATGTCAGCCATAACATATACCACTTTGCGTGTTTGGTATTCATTTGAGGAGCTGAATCATCAGCGTTTGGCGAGAGAAGATGCGCTACAAAATCCGCGAACATCAGACTCACGCCATGCCAAACACCGAGTAAAGATGAAAAGGAAGATGCCCAAAAGCCAATAAGAAAGATAACAGACCAAGTACGGCCATAGCGTTCTTCGAGTACCTGAGCCAGATCCAGTAACCCACGTGAGCCGCTGGAGAGGGCAATATTGGCGGAGTGCAATAATTCTGACCCAACAATTAACATGGATACGACAAAAACTCCGGTCATAAAATAGGCAAAACCATTGTCGATACGCATCACACGCATCCACCCCGGTTGACGCCATCCTTTTTCACGAATCCAATAACCGTATGCCGCCAACGTAATGCTTCCACCTACACCACCAGCCAGTCCCAACACATAAAATAGAGAGCCTTCGGGCAAGCTGGGTACCAAGCCATGGCTAATACCTTGCAGGTTGGGCAGGGTCATGACCGCAGAGCCAACAACAGCGAAAAACATGACCCCGACCAATAGAGCGATCAAGCGTTCAAAAAACACATAGGAGCCAAACCACACAAGGGTCAAACCTAGCAGCCCAGATGCAATGGCAAATATTTTTAGGTCAACTTCAGGAAACAGAGCGGCAAGGGGCAGGGCGGTGGAACTCATGGCGGTGGCACCATACACAAAGCCCCAGAGGACGATGTAAATCCCAAAGTAGATGGAGGCCCAGCGCCCAAGAGAGCGCCATCCATGAAATAGCGTCTGCCCGCTGGCCAGTGTCCAGCGTCCCACCCCCTCGACCAAAATGATTTTCAGCAGGCAACCCAGTACGGCAGCCCAAATCAATTGATATCCGTAGAGGCTACCAGCGACCAGGGTCGCAACCAGATCACCAGCGCCGACGCCTGTTGCTGCGGCGATCAGTCCAGGCCCTATCAATCGCCAGTGCAGACGGGGTGCTGGAGATGCTGATGGTTTAGGCTTTATAGCAGTCATGTCAGTATTCTTATTTGTCATGGGTCGGGGCAGCGATATGTTATCAGGTTTACACGGTTGTTTTCACAATCCTCATCACTGGGGGCAGGTGTAATGGGTTTCAGATTCTCATTAAAAAACGTCTAAAATTAAATCGACTAACAGAGCTTCACGTAAAATCGATAGTTCAGCCAAGCTGTCGATTTGATACTTCGAGTACGCTTTTTGCTATTTACTGAAGACAAACTTTCTTGAACGAGTAGTATCAAGCCTCAAGTTGATTTCATGCCTATTTGTTGGTGCTGCGTATTTGGCTGGATAGTGTCGTATAGGGTACATTAACCGATTGTATAAAATAATAACGCGGAATCCGGTGATGTCCTTAATACGCTATGCTCGTTTCAGTCTCGTTTCTCTTCTTCACACTCTGATTTTACTGTTATTAGCGATCGCTATATTTGTGGTTTATCGTATCGTCAGTTATGAGCAGGTTGATTTACAACCGCAGTTAGACAGCAAACAGGCCTATCTGAAGCAATTGAGTGAAGTTGTCCGTCAACCAACCTCGGATAATGAGGCCAGACCCAATATTATTTTCGTTTTATACGATGATCTGGGGCTGGGAGATATTGGTATCGGAGCTTTGAACCAGGAGCTGATTAATACCCCTAGCCTTGATCGTTTGGCTCAGGAAGGGGTCAGTTTTACAGATTTTTATTCTCCGGCGCCTGTATGTACGCCTGCCCGAGCAGGGTATCTGACGGGGCGCATCCCTGCCCGTGCAGGCCTGCCTTATGTCGTCTTTCCTACTGACTCCGCTACCGAGCTGTTCATGGGACGAGTCCTTAATCCAAATGCCAATGGGCGTCTGCCGGCTGAAGAGATCACGTTGCCCGAAATTCTAAAGTCTGCCGGCTATTCCACCGCTATGGTCGGTAAGTGGCATATGGGAGATCGGAGTCCTTCATTGCCGAATGACTTTGGGTTTGATCAGTTTTTTGGCTCTCTTTACAGTAATGATATGGAGCCGTTTGAACTGTATCGTAATACTGAAAAAGAAGTGCTTGCTCCGGTGGATCAACGCTACTTGTCAGAGCGATACAGTGAGGAAGTTGTTAAGGTTATTGAGTCTTCCGGTGAACAGCCATTCTTTCTCTATCTGGCTCATAATTTTCCCCATGATCCGTTGGCTGTGCGTGATGAACGTTTGGGGCAATCGGATGCAGGTTTGTACGGCGATGTCATTGAAGAGCTGGATGATGGCATAGGTGAAATGCTCCAAGCGCTTGAGCGTACTGGCAAGCTGGAGAATACGTTAATCGTGGTTACCTCTGACAACGGCCCCTGGTTTTTGGGCAGCACAGGAAGTCTGAGAGGCCGTAAGGGCAGTACGTTCGAAGGCGGGATGCGAGTGCCTTTCTTGGCTTACTGGCCAGAAAGTATTCCTGGCAATCGCATTGAGACGAGCATGGCCTCTGGTATTGATCTGGTACCAACCGTTCTTGATCTCTTGAACCTGCCCGCACCCGAGGACAGGATGCTGGATGGTCGCAGCATGCTTCCGCTATTAACTGGTCAGACACCATATAGTGAATCTGCTCAAAAGGTAGCGGAGGCCCATGACTATTTATACTTTTACGATGGTGAGACCTTGTTTTCAGTGCGTGACCAGCGTTTTAAATATCGCGCTCCTGCAAATATGAAGTACGGTACCGATGAGACACCCGTGTGGGTGGGTGTGCCGCAGAAAGAATGGTTGTTTGATCTTCAGGAAGACCCCTACGAAACCTATGACGTATCTGAGCGTTACCCGGAGGTATTAACACGATTGCGTCAAGTGTTTGAAGACAAACAGGAAGAAATGAGGGACAACCTGCGAGGCTGGCGGAGGAACGATTGACTTACCGCTGTTGAAGCCTCATCTGAAAATTTGTGTAGGCATGATGGGATTAGCCTGGTTGCTCGATGCTCCAAAGTTAGTTCTGGCCAAGGTGCCGGAACGGGGGCGTTCACAGTTACTGATTATGTCTGTGTTTTTAAATTTTTGGCAAGGTCAGGAGATGCAGGAGGTGATTGATTACATGTAAAGCGATTCTGTGTAATCTGGTTTCCTTAACGTTGACATAAACTAATGCGATTACCAACTCCCGCATCAACCAGCTGGGTGGGATTAATCTGCGCCCGGCTTGTTACCGTTTTTAACAGCATCTTCAATCAATCCAATCATCCAGCGAATGGTTCTTGAAGCGCGCTCTGGTTCAAAGTCCCAAGCGGCAATCATACGTTCAAAGGGCGGCGTGTCCCAGAGGGTGTCCAATGAGGCTGCCACGTTTTTTTGATCGTCGTCTGACCACGAAGGTGCTGCACGGGTGACGGCATTCAATAGGGCGCTACGCCGTTGTTGATCGATATTGGCCAAAGTTGGATCTTTCACCAGTTGCGGGTTCACTGCAAAAGAAGACAGGTAACTGAATATTCTTCCGGTGGTATCGCCGAAGTTACTGAGCTCCAGGCCTTCCAGATTAATCCCGGAATCGCTGACCAGATACTCCATGACCGCCTCTCGCAATTGCTGCTCCGTAGAGAAATGACGATAAGCGGTTCTTTCGCTGATCCCCGCTTTTTGGCCAACGGCTTTAAAGGTTAGATTTTTCCAGTCCCAGTCCGGGAAGCTTTGAACCAGTTTGACTCCTGCCTCAATCAACTTATGACGGGTTTCGGCGGCCTGGCGTGCCCGTACGGGACTGTTGTAGCGTCGTTTTGTGGGTTTGCTCTGTTCAGTGCTGTCTGCTGTCATCGGCATAGCCATTCAGTGAGTTCGCTCAGATACTCGCATATTAGCAGAACTTTAATTGGTGTCACAGTGTTGACATGAATTGGAGCGGGGGGCTATGATCGTCTAAAGATTGAGCATCAGTGCTGTTTAATGCTCTTTGCAGTCACACTCCAATTATAAAAAAGGTGGCGGTATGAAAGATGATGCAGTTTATTACGATCCTTATTTACGAGAGATCGTTGAGAATCCCTATCCAGTGTATCGGCGATTGCGAGAAGAGGCTCCTCTTTACTACAACTCGCAATACGATTTCTATGCGGTTAGCCGCTATGACGATGTTCGCAAAGGCTTGTCCGATCACAAGACGTTTAGCTCTGCCCGCGGTGCGATTCTTGAACTGATTAAATCCAATATTGAAATGCCTCCCGGGACGTTTGTCTTTGAAGATCAGCCTCGACACACGATGTATCGTCAAATTGCCCAGCGTTTGTTTACGCCCCGCAGAATGTTTGCCCTGGAACCCAAGATTCGAGAGTTGGCAGGTAAGGTGCTGGATCCGCTGGTTGATCGTGATGAGTTTGATGTCATTGCCGACATCGGGCGCGAGCTGCCGATGCGGGTTATTGGCATGCTCTTGGGGATTCCCGAGCAGGATTTACAGTCAGTGCGCGAAATTACCGATGCCAAGATGCGTACCGATGAAGGTAAGCCGCTCGATTATGGAGACGGCTTGCAGCTGGAGCAAAGCTTTGGCGAGTACATTGACTGGCGGATTAATAACCCCAGCGATGATGTCACGACTGAATTGATGAATGTGGAATTCACGGACGATACCGGCACATTGCGTAAATTAACCCGCGATGAGTTAATTACGTTTTTTAATGTGTTGGCTGGCGCTGGCAATGAAACGACTAATCGCCTCATTGGCTGGATCGCCAAGACTCTGGCCGAGCACCCGGATCAGCGTCGTGAACTGGTGCAAAAGCCCGAATTGATACCAGACGCTATTGAAGAAGTGCTTCGTCTGGAACCGCCCGGGCCTCATGTTGGACGATACGTTACGCAAGACGTCGAGTATTACGGCCAAACGGTTCCGGCAGGCAGCGCCATTCTGTTTTTGATCGGCGCAGCCAACCACGATGAAGACATGTTTACCAATCCGGACAGTTTCGATATACACCGTGGCCGCAGGCCTGGGCACACAACCTTTGGTTTTGGTATTCATACCTGTATAGGGAATGTGTTGGCACGAATGGAAGGTCGCATCGTTGTGGAGGAGTGGCTGAAACGTATTCCAGAGTGGGATATCGATTTGGAAAATGCCAGTTTGCTGTCTACTTCGACAGTGCGGGGTTGGGATACTTTACCGGCTTATGTCAACGCCAAAGGTAAACAGGCAATCAGAGACAGAATCGTCGAACAAACAGAAGCTAAACTCAATCAATCCGCGTCGGCTCCGGAATCTCTGGATGGGGAATGGGTTATCACCGTGAAGGGGCCGACAGGCCCTATGGACAGCGTACTTAATCTGGCCACAGACAATGCTGTCTTGGGTGGGACACAAACCGGTGATGGTACAACAACCGTTGTAGGAGAGATTAACTACGATCCTAAAACCGGGGATGTGACCTGGGTGA
>NZ_CBFIHX010000142.1:0-7649 GCF_965662505.1 Pseudomaricurvus sp.
AGATCGTGCTTGCCATCCAGATCCCGCAGTTCAGGAATAGACCACAGCGCCTGTGCCAGTGGCAACACGGCTTTCTGCACACGGTAGACCGCCAGCATGCGTTCGACCGAGGCTTCGACAAATTCTTCCAGAGACATGCTTTCCAGATCGAAGGCTTCGATGTCTTTCAGCGCCTCGGTCATTTCATCCAGCCAGCGCTCGCCCAGGGCGTACATGATGGCGTGTTTGTTGGGGAAGTAGTGATACAGGGAGCCGACCGAGATGCCCAGTTCTTTGGCGATCAAAATGGTGGTCAGATCATCCACACCGACTTCTTCCAGAAGGCGGGCGGTAATGTCCAGAATTTGCTGTGTGCGTTCGCGGGCACGTTGTTGTACGGGCTGGCGACGTGGATTAAGCGCGCTTTTCCTTTTTTCCTGACGCTCTTTTAACATTGAAGGATCTCTTTTAGGTTTCCAGGTAACTGCATAAATAGCCGCATGAAACACTGCGTCTGTAACTTTGGCCTGTCGACAAGTGCGGCACACAAGGCTTCTGAGAGGCTCGCGTTGAACGGCCTCTCGGAAATCAGGTGATGGAGCAGCAGTTACGGGTTATTGCGGTCATTCTGCCATAACCGTTATGACATAATCAGGTAGGTGTCATATTCCAGGGGGCTAATGTTACCTTCAAACTCTTCCTGCTCAAAATGTTTCACGGCGCTGAAGGCTTTCTGGAAGCGAGGCCCCAGATACTGGGTGACGTAGTTTGATTCTTCAAAGCGGTCCAGAGCGTCGTACCAGTTGCGCGGCAGAGACGGTTTTTGCTCGGTATAGCCCTGTGGGGCGGGGGCTGTGGGTTCTATCTTGTTCTCGATGCCATAGAGCATGCCCGCCAGCAGAGCGGCCAGCGCCAGGTAAGGGTTGGTGTCGGCGCCGGCGACGCGGTATTCGATCCGGCGAGCCTTGTTGTCGCCGTTGGGAACGCGCATGGAGACATCGCGGTTCTCATAGCCCCAGGTGGGCGCCACAGGCGCGTGGCTGCCCGCCCGATAGCGGCGGAAGGAGTTGAGGTGAGGCGCAAACATCAGGAAGGTGTCGGCCATGGTTTCCTGTAAGCCGGCGATGGCGTGCCGCAGGGCATCGCTGCCAAGCTCGGTGCCGTCATCGAAGATATTGTTGCCCTGCTCGTCAATGACGCTGGCGTGGATGTGCATGCCGTTGCCGTCCAATTGACCGAATGGTTTGGCCATAAATGACGCTATATAGCCGTGTCGGTGGGCAATGCTTTTGATCACTCGCTTCAGTTGCTGGGCGTTATCGGCGGCCAGCAGCGGATCGTCGACGTGGTTGAGATTCAGTTCGAACTGACCGGGGGACAACTCTTTGACAATGGTGTCGAGGGGCAAGTCCAACAATTGGCAGGCGTTGCGGATCTCGTGCAGCAGGTCGGCGTATTCGTGCATCAGATCGGTGTTGAAGATCTGGCCGCCGATCTGGCTGCGTCCGTTGACGCGGGAATCCGGCAGCTGCGGTGTGCCCTGCTCGTCCCGCTGATCGAGGAACAGATAAAACTCCAGCTCGGGGGCGGTGACGGCGCGCAGCCCTTTGGCCTTATAGCGTTCCACCACTTCTTCGAGCAGTGCGCGGGGATCGTAGGCCCAGGGGGTGCCGTCTTCTTCGCTCATGGTGAGCAGCAGCTGCGCCGTGGGGCGCTCCAGCCAGGGAATCATTTTCAGAGTGGATAACACCGGGTGGCAGATGCCATCGCCGTCGCCGGTTTCGGCGGTAAGATCGGGAATGTCACGACCCCAGATGTCGGGTGCCGTGGCCGACAGTGGCATTTTGAAATTGCCTTCCAGTACGCGGTCTATGTTCTCAATGGGCAGCCATTTGCCTCGCAGAATGCCGTTCAGGTCTGTGAGCATGACTTCAATGGTCTCTGTCTCAGGGTGTTGCTGTAAAAATTCTGCGACGATATCTGAGTCTTGTTGCTCTGTTAAACCGCTCACGATGGTTCTCCCGTGTACTGTGTTTTCTGGTGCGTTAAGTCTGTTGCATCCATACCGGTGTTTTGTGTTTGCTCACACTCAATATTAGATGGGTTGAAGTCTGACGACTGGGCCAGAGCTTGTTGTCAGGCGCTGCTGACATGTGTTGATTTTAGGATAAAAACTTCATAAACTGAAACATAATTCGGTTTTTATCGATAGGGCATCTGGGGTTTTCTCGGTTAACCTATTGATAAATAACAAATTAATTATTTTTTCTGCTGCTGGTTCTGAGCGTCTAAAATAGAAAAGTGGACTGGATTACGCGGTAAACAGGTGGATGACAGACAACATGAGTAACGAAAAACCTTTGGTTATTGGTTTGGTGGCAGACTGCAAAATGATAGGTCTGCATCCCTTTCACGCCATTGGCGATAAATACATTCGCAGTATCAGCGAAGGCATGAATGCGATTCCGCTGCTGATTCCGGCCATGGGCGAACCACATTTGCTGGAGACCTATCTGTCGATGATCGATGGCCTGTTGCTGACTGGATCGCCAAGCAACATCGAACCTCATCACTACAACGGTGAGCCGGCTGACGATCCGCAGCACGATCCCGCGCGTGACTCGGCGACTCTGCCGTTGATCAAGATGGCGATAGACGCGAATGTGCCGCTGCTGGGGATTTGCCGCGGCTTCCAGGAAATCAATGTGGCGCTGGGCGGCACTCTGCACCAGAAGGTACAGGAACTGCCGGGCATGATGGATCACCGCGAAGATCCAGAGCAGCCAGTAGACGTTCAGTACGGCTTGGCACATGCGGTTCATTTTGAAGCGAACAGTGTGTTGGCTCAGATCAGTGACAGTGCCGAAGCTCAGGTCAACAGCGTTCACCAGCAAGGCATCAAAGAGCTGGCGCCAGGTCTGAACGTAGAAGCCAAAGCACCGGACGGTCTGGTCGAAGCCTTCCGTCTGGATCGCGAAGATCGGTTTGTCTTTGCCGTACAGTGGCATCCGGAGTGGAAGGTCACCACCAATCCGTTTTATCTGAGTATCTTCACAGCCTTTAAACAGGCGTGCGAGGCCAGACGTTAAGCTCGTCATTGCGAATCAACTGACTGAGCAGCAACACATTTTTATCATATTCTTACAACACAACAGGTCCAACCAAGGCATCTTATGGATACCATCAACGAGTGGTTAAAAGAAAACAATATTATCGAAGTCGAATGTTTGATTCCGGATATGACCGGCAATGCGCGGGGCAAGTTTGTGCCGGCGGATAAATTCTTCAAAGAAGAAACCCGCCTGCCAGAAAGTATCCTGCTGCAGTCAGTCACAGGAGGCTACCCGGACGAATTTGACGATATTCTCGGGGTGAACGACGGCGATATGTTTTTGCGCCCGGATCCTAAAGCCATGCGCCTTGTGCCCTGGGCCAAAGATCCCACCGCTCAGATTATCCACGACTGCATGACCCGCGATGGCGAACTGCACCCTCTGTCGAGTCGCGGCGTGCTTAAGCGCGTTCTGGCACTGTACGAAAAAGAAGGTTGGAAACCGGTTGTCGCACCGGAAGTAGAATTCTATCTGGTGAAACAAACTTCCGATCCGGATTACGAGCTGGAGCCGCCTATCGGTCGTTCAGGGCGTGCCGAGGTGATGCGTCGCTCTTATACCATTGATGCCATCAATGAGTTTGAGCCACTGATTGAAGCCATGTTCGGTCACTGTGAAAAAATGGGTCTGGATGTGGACTCATTAATCGATGAAACCGGTGCTGCGCAGATGGAGTTGAACTTCTTGCACGGTAACCCTCTCGATCTGGCGGATCAGGTATTTACCTTTAAACGCACGTTGCGTGAAACCGCCATGCAACACGGTGTGTTTGCCACCTTTATGGCCAAGCCCATGGAATCCCAGCCGGGCAGTTCCATGCACATTCACCAGAGTATTGTCGATGTGACAACCGGCAAGAATATTTTTGTGGATGAAAACGGTAACGAGAACGACTTGTTCCGTCACTACATTGGTGGTCTGCAAAAATTCACCACCGCCGCTATGCCGTTTTACGCGCCCAATGTGAATTCCTATCGCCGCTTTGCCAAAGACATTGCCGCACCGATCAATCTGAACTGGGGTTACGATAACCGTACCACCGGCATTCGTGTACCGGAAAGTTCGCCACAGGCCAAGCGGGTTGAAAACCGTTTTGCCGGTGTGGATGTGAACCCTTATCTGGCCTTTGCGGCAACGCTCGCCTGCGGTTATCTGGGTATGAAGATGGGCGTTGAGCCCACCACGCCGACAACGGGCAATTCCTACGAAGAAGATATTGAAGTGCCTCGTACACTGGAATATGCCGCACGTCTGCTTGATGAGTGTGAAGAGCTGCGCGATATCATGGGCAACACTTTTGTTGATGCTTATGTTTCCGTCAAAGCGTTTGAGTACGAAGAGTTTAATCAGGTCATCAGTTCCTGGGAGCGCGAGCATCTTCTGTTGAACGTGTAAGGTCTTGTCCAGTGCGCCTAATCCCGAAGGTCTTCGAAGATTAAGCGCACGTTACTCCCATCAACGGCGTTGCAATACCATTCAAATCAACTCCAATAAGAATCAACTTCAATAAAAACCTAAAGCAATGATTCTCCTGCGGTGTGTCAGCTGCATCCCGTCTGTGCAAGCTTTGAGAGTTCTGGACCGGCTTGTGTGTTTACATAAACAGCGGTCTTTCTGGTTTTGTATTTACTTTTCTAGGGAAGCTTTAAACGATGAGTATCAATAAAGAATTCACAAAGTCGATCTTGACTCTACTTCCGGCGTTATTGGTCTTGGGCTGTGGTGAGAAAGATTCTGTCCCTGCCATGGCTCCGGCGGCGGCCAATTTGGTTTTCACTAATGGGACGATTTATACCGCTGACAAAAATCATACCTTGATGCAATCGATCGCCGTAAAAGGTGACGAGATTGTGTTTGTTGGTTCCAATGAAGGCGTAAAGCCCTTTATTGATGAGAACACACAAGTAACCGATCTCGCAGGAAAACTGATCTTGCCGGGTTTGCACGATGTTCATGTTCATCCGCTCGGAATTGTCCAGCTGGATACCTGTGACCTGGATAGTGAACCTCATTCCTTGGCTGAATTGGTGCCAACGCTGAAAGACTGCATCAGTCGCTACGACATCCAAAAAGGGGAATGGCTGATTGTGGAGCAGTGGGCGTTTACTCAAGGCAATGAGCCCAGTGATGAATTTCCAACCTTACGTTCTGCTCTGGATGCTGTCTCGCTGGACAGCCCGATCTTCTTAAAAGGTAACGATGGTCATCACGCTGGCGTGAATTCTGCAGCGCTGGCCACCGCAAAAAACCCGGCGGGTGACGTGGTCGGAATTAATGCCGATTCGCTCGATCATGAATTTTCTGATTACGCCGAATTGATTGGCCGCGATGGTGACGGTCGTCCCAACGGCTCCCTGAATGAGACTGCCCGTCTGTTGGTTGATATCAATCCGGGTATCTTGCTGGGAGAGTTGATCCCAGCAGAAGCCATGCCCAGAGTGGCTAAAAAATTGGCCAGCTATGGCATCACCTCAGTGCAGGATGCCGCTGCACCGCTTGATAGCCTGGCACTCTATGAAGGTTTGCAGGCTTCCGGTAAGCAGACGTTCCGGCTTACCACCGCACTCTACCCACATTTTAATGACTATAAGAAAGCGGATGGCTCGATTGATATTGATCGCTTGATGGCGACCTTCGATGAACTGCGGGCTCGCGTGGCAGACAATCCTTTGATTAAAGCGGATGCGGCCAAAATCTTTATCGACGGAGTGATAGAAGGTAATCCGCTGGTGAATCCACCGACGTTGCCCAACGCTGCGCACTTGCATCATTACCAGCAACCACTGTTTGACTATGATGCCGAAGCTCAGACTCTGGACATTGAACGCTACGTGGATCTCGACAGTGAGCTGTGTCAGCAGGTCAGAGCGGATATGGCGGCTTATAAACAGCGTGCAGCCAGTCAGGCGTTTATGCAGGCGAATGGCTTTTCTCCTGTGCAATGTGTCGAGAGTGAAGGCGTATTGGAACATTCAGAAGCCTTTATCCGTGACTATATTGCGGCACTGAATGCGCGCGATTACACCGTTCATGCACATGCTATCGGTGACCGTGCGGTACGCACTGCAATCGATGCGTTTGCCGCGCTGCCAAAATCCAATCGTCCGCACAATATTGGTCACGCGCAATTGGTGGATCCGGCTGATATTCAGCGCGCAGGTGAGTTGGGATTGTATGTCACCATGACTTACGCCTGGGTTAAACCCGAAGTGGCTTACGACGTGACTGTGACGCCTTTCATCGATCAGGTTAATGGACTTGATGACCTTTATAATCCGGAACACTTCACCATGCAGTACAGCTATCCGGCCAAGAGTATGCAAAACGCCGGTGCAGTGCTTGCGGCAGGCAGTGATGCACCAGTGGATTCTCGTGAACCACGTCCGTTTGTGAATATCGAGCAGGCTGTGACCCGTCAGGGTGAAGGCGATGTGGTGTGGAATGCTAATGAGCGTTTAACCATTGAAGAGATTCTGGATGCGTACACCATCCACGGAGCACAGGCTCTGCGTCAAAGCGATCTGGTGGGTTCACTGGAAGTGGGTAAAAAAGCTGACTTCGCGGTGTTGAGTCAGAACATTATCGATCTGGCTCACAGTGGCGAGGCGGATAAAATCGACGAAACCCAGGTGTTGACCACGGTATTTAATGGCGAAGTGGTTTTTGAACGTCAATAATTTTTCACTCAGGAGTAATTTATGTCCGTTAAAGACATCAAACTAATTGGTACTGATCAGGTTGAATCCGAGTCCTATCTGCCGGATCAGGAAAAAATTCTGGCGGGCAATCCCGCTCAGCTGATCTGGCATTGCTATGACAACAAGGATAAAACCTTTGGTGCCGGTATCTGGCAAGGTGAGCCAGGCACGCACAAAGTGAGCTACAGCGAAGAAGAAGTGTGCTTTATGTTGGAAGGGAAAGTGGTTGTAGCCGATGATGACGGCAATGAGATCACTTTGCAGAAAGGTGATATGTTTGCCATTCCGGCAGGTTTCAGTGGTAGCTGGACCACGGTGGAAACCGCGAAGAAAATGTATGTGGTGTATGAGAAGTAATTCTCTTTAGCCATACACAAAAAAAGGAGGCCAGTGGCCTCCTTTTTTGTTTGGGTTATCCACGAACTTGTATTTAGTTCGCCAATTCACCTAACACGTCTTTCAACGGTTTCAGTTCTTCATCAAAGTTTTTCCAGTAAGCCAGGGCTGATCGGTAAATGGGCTTGCGAACCTGTTCCGAACTTGCGGTTTTAACTGCTCGCTGAGTTTGGTGGAAGTTGACACAGTTTTCTTCGAACGGCAGTTCGCAGTAATCCAGCAAGCGACGAACATTGGTTTCCAAATCGTCGACCACTTCTTCATATTGCACATCGAGAATTCGACCGGGTAACACTTTGTGCCAGTGTTGCATCAATCGATCGTAATCCCGGTAATAATGCCCCAAATCTTCCAGGTCGTAGGTGAAGTGCTGCCCTTTGGCCCACAGCTGCTTAAAACAACCGAGGCAGGAATCCATAGGGTGGCGACGGGCGTTAATGATTTTGGCATTGGGGAAACACAG